>NZ_JAKEVJ010000063.1:0-28744 GCF_022398425.1 Shewanella sp. Isolate7
GTTTAATGCATATCTATATGTTTAATATGATTATTTTTGAAGTGATAAAATCTATCTGGTCTGACCTGATGTAAGCCAGGCGGTAAGTGGGAACAAGCTCATCGCCCCGAAGCCTAGCGCCTTTAAGCCTGATGACTTACTTAGACCTGACGACTTAGGCCTGAGCCTTGTATCGGAAGAACAAGGGGTGAGAATCGCCCGCCTCGTGGCGGGCATTTACCCCGGCGTTATGTTGCGCCGCCGGGGTAGGTTGTCTTAATCGAAGGGCTTAAAAGGCGCTCAGGCTGAAGAAGGGGCTGGCCTGGGAGACCTTTTCCTTAGGATTACTCAGATTGGTTACCGTGAAAGATATGGTCTGCTTCTGCAGCTTTGCACCGACAAAACCGGCCCGTTTCTGCTCATATACGGTTACCGGGTAGCTCAGCTGTTCGCCGGCCTTGATCAACACTCGCTGTTTGGTCTGCTGAGCGATGCCGTGGTTAGCGGCATCGGCCAGGGCGATCAGGTACTGGTGATCTTCCTGTGTCTTGTTGCGGATCTTCAGGGTATAGCTGTTCTCTATGCGACCGTCGCCCACCTCGCGGTAGAGGCTCTGACGATCGCGGATGACGTTGAGATCTATGCTCTGATGACGATAGAGGTCCAGCGCAAACACGCTCAGCATGATGATCACCGCCAGCCCATAGCCGACGAACTTGAAGGAGGTAAAGCGTTTCACCTGTTTCTGCTTGAGCTCGTTCTCGCTGGCATAGCGGATCAGCCCCTTGTCGTAACCAAACTTATCCATGGTCTGATCGCAGGCGTCGACACAGGCGCCGCAGTTGATGCACTCGTATTGCAGGCCGTTGCGGATATCGATTCCCGTGGGGCAGACATCGACACACAGGTTACAGTCGACGCAGTCGCCAAGCTCGGTGGCCTGTTTGCGTTTTCTCGGGCCGCGAGACTCGCCGCGGGTGGCGTCGTAGGAGACGGTCAGGGTATTGGCGTCGAACATGGCCGACTGGAAGCGGGCGTAGGGACAGCAATGCAGGCACATCTGCTCGCGCATCCAGCCTGCGTTGAGGTAGGTACACAGGGCGAAGAACCAGACCCAGGCGCTGACCCAGAAGCTGGCGCTGAGGGTGAAGATCTGTCCATAGAGCTCGTTGGCCGGGATGAAGTAGGCGATGAAGCCACAGCCTGTTACCAGCGCCGCGAGTCCCCAGGCCAGGTGCTTGGCGGTGCGTTTAAGAACCTTTTCAACACTCCAGGGGGCCTTATCCAGGGCGTGACGCTTGTTGCTGTTACCCTCGATCTGCCGCTCTATCCAGACGAAGGCAAAACTCCAGCTGGTCTGGGGGCAGAGGTAGCCACACCAGACGCGCCCCCAGAAGACGGTAACGAAGAAGAGGGCGAAGGCGGCGATAATAAACAGCCAGGCCAGCAGGGTGAAATCTTGGGGCCATAGGGTCAGGCTGAAGAAGTGAAACTCCTGACGCTCGACATCTAACAGAATGGCCTGGCGTCCCTGGTAGGGAATGAAGGGCAGCAGGAAGAAGAAGAGGATAAGCAGGCTGTTGAGGCCGGTGCGCAGCCGCTGAAAGTGACCCTTCTGCTCCTTGATATGTATCTTGCCGCGCTGGGCCGGCAGGTTGGTCACGGGAATGGTGGTGCCCAAGGCCGACTTGGTGGGGATTGGGTTCTCTTTACTGCTGAGATCTTGACTCATTGGATTTCTAAACTCTTGCTAAGGGAATTGCAGACAGCCATTGCAAGTTGAGAACCAAGTTTAGGTGTGTTGTAAGTTGTTGAAATAAATACAATTGAATCTGATTGAATTCTGTTTTATTAGCGATATATCGTGCTTTGGCGATATATCGCTAATTTATATGGGGCGCAGTCAGCCAGTTAGGCGGGACGCTTAATGCTTAGCTTGAGCATGCGGGACCTCAGCGTGCTGGCGGGCAGCCCGAGCACATTGGCGGCGCCGTTGGGGCCTGAGATACGCCAGTTGAGGCGTTTCAGCGTGCGGCGAATATGATTGGCCTCCACCTGTTGCAGGGTCTGAAACTCACCCTTGTCCTGGGGCTGTGATTCGGCCTGCAGTGCCGGGATCTGCAGGATCTGGCCGTGACAGAGTATGGTCTGACGTTCGATTACATTCTGCAGCTCACGTACATTGCCGGGCCAATGATAGGCCATCAGATGCTGCATGCCCTGTTTGCTGACCCCTTTGATCTTCTTGCCCAGCTTATGGTTGAGGTTGAGCAGGATATCGCTGACCAATAGCGGAATATCTTCCAGCCTTTCCCTCAGAGGCGGTACATGCAGCGGGAACACATTGAGGCGATAGTAGAGATCCATACGAAACAGACCCTGTTCTACCCGCTTTAGCAGATCGTGATGGGTGGCGGTGACCAGACGTATGTCCACCTTGATGGGAGTACTGCTGCCCACACGCTCGAACTCCTGCTCCTGGATCACCCTGAGCAGCTTAGACTGGGCCTCGAGGGAGAGTTCGGCCACCTCATCGAGAAACAGTGTGCCCTGGTGTGCCAGCTCGAACCGTCCCTTGCGGCGGCTGGTGGCGCCGGTGAAGGCGCCCTTTTCATGGCCGAAGAGCTCGCTCTCTAGCAGGGTGGGGGAGAAGGCGGCGCAGTTGACGCTCACCAGGGGCTGATCGCTGCGATCGCTCAGGGCATGGATGTTGCGGGCCACCAACTCCTTGCCGGTACCGTTTTCGCCGTTGATCAGGACAGTACTGCTGGTATTGGCCACCAGTTTTATCTGCTGGATCAGCGACTGAATCGCTTCGCTCTCGCCCGAGATATTCACCTCCTGGCGGTGGCTGGCCAGCTCGGTCAGCAGGTAATCATTTTCGTTGGCCAACTTCTCCGACAGGGCCTGCACCTGCTTAAGCGCCTCCCTGAGCGAGGCCTCGGTCTGCTTCTGAATGCTGATGTCGCGAAATATCGCGACTACGCCGATGAGACGGTCTTGCTTGTAGACAGGGGTCGAGGTGTAGTGCACCGGAAAACTGCTGCCATCCTTGCGCCAGAAGAGGTCGTGGCTGATCTCCCTCGCGATACCGTCGTGGAGCGTGTTATAGATGGGGCACTCTTCCTGAGGATAGGTGCTGCCATCGGCATGGCTGTGGTGGTGACAGTCGTGGATGTTCTTGCCCAGTAGCTCTTCGGCCTTCCAGCCCGTCATTCTCTCGGCCGCGGGATTGATAAACACGGCGTTGCCTTCGAGGTCGAAGCCGTATATCCCTTCTCCGACCGCGTTGAGCAGGAGTTTGTTCTCGGGTAGAAAGTCCACATGGGCATCATCGACCCTTGGGTGTTTACAAGCCATGCTCGCCGCTCCTTGCTGGCAATGCGCCTCTTGGGAGCGCAATCTTCAAATGTTCGCCTCGGAATATAGCTCGACATCCCGGGGTTGAATCTGCGTCTATCTTAACCGGTTTTTCTGGTTGGTGTCATCAATCAATGTCGCGATATATCGTCATTCATTTTTAGGCTAACGAGTATGTTCGTTTTTCGCTATGTCTAGCCGATTATTTTAACTATCTCATTAGAGGTAGATGTTAACCAATAATTGATTTTTTGAGTGTTTCTGAATAATTACTCTAACCTGAATTGTTTGAGCTTTACTGACTAATCTATTTGGTTTTTTGCCGTCAATACCGCATGTTTGTTCGGTTTTTAGCCTGCGTCGCTAACCGACTATCGTCTAATTTAGATTAATTAGTATTAGCAATTATTTTTTATTTGTTATAGAAGTGTAAATGAAATGTATTCATTTCGCTCTGGGGTATGCCTGTGGTGATTCGCATTAAAAAGGCGCGAATGATGGCGAAATATAAAAAAACTATGCGGGAAATATGATGACAACACATAAAAATAAAGGTTTCGGCGTGAGTGCGCTGAGTTTTGCCATCTCTTTGGCATTGACAGGGTCGTTAGCGAGTACACAGGCGTTGGCCGATGATCAACAGGCTCAAGCGTCTGACAATATTGAAAAGATTGCCGTGGTGGGGACACGCTCTGCGCCGCGATCTATCGGCGATTCGCCAGTGCCTATCGATATCATCAGCAGCGATGATCTCAAGAAGAATGGTTCGACCGACATGATCGATATGTTGGTCACCTCTGTACCTTCTTTCAACTCCCGTGCTCAGCCTATCAGTGATGCGGCAACTCTGATCCGTCCGGTCAACCTACGTGGTCTGCCTTCTGATAGCACCCTGGTGCTTGTAAACGGTAAGCGCCGTCATCGCGCCTCGGTGATCGCCTTCCAGGGCGGCGGTATCAACGACGGTGCTCAGGGCCCGGATATCTCGGTGATCCCGAGTGCGGCACTGAAACAAGTAGAGGTGCTACGCGACGGTGCAGCGGCGCAATACGGCTCAGATGCCATCGCCGGTGTGATGAACTTTGTGCTTAAGGATGACGCCGAGGGTGGCTCTATCACAGTCGGTCAGGGTGAATATTATGAGGGCGACGGTGCCACCACCACTATCGATGCCAACGTGGGACTGCCACTGTCCGATGCTGGTTTTGTGAACCTCAGCCTACAATACAAGAATGCCGATGCGACCAGCCGCAGCATACAGCGTCCCGATGCGGCCCACCTGATAGAGCAGGGCAATACCTTCGTCGAAGACCCTGCCCAAGTGTGGGGGAACCCAGAGATCAAGGATGACTATAGCTTCTTCCTAAACTCTGGCTATGACATCAATGATAATGCGCGCCTATATGCCTTCGGTAACCTCTCCTCGCGCGACGTGGTCGGTGGCTTCTACTATCGTAACCCGCACAACCGCAGCAACGTCTACTCAGTGGATGACGGTGAGAACTTGCTGGTAGGCGCGGTCAATGGCGATCCTTCTACCTGTGCCGTGGTACCTATTCCTAAGAATGCCGATGGCAGCGACGGCAACGTGCTGGAAACCGATGCCTACAAGGCGATGCTGGCCGACCCTAACTGTTTCGCCATGAACCAGCTGCGTCCGGGCGGTTATACGCCGCAGTTTGCCGGTACGGTAGAAGACAGCTCCTTCTTCGCCGGGGTGAAGGGCGAGCTGGGAGAGTGGAACTATGATTTCAGCGCGGGTATGGGTAACAACAAGTCGACCTTTAGCCTGAAGAACTCGCTCAACCCATCATTGGGCTTAGACACGCCCACCGACTTCGAAACGGGTGCCTATGAGCAGGCAGAGACGACCGTTAACCTAGATTTCTCTCGCATGTTGACCCTGGGCAGCGTCGAAGATATCAGCTTCGCCACAGGTTTCGAGTGGCGTGAAGAGTCGTTCGAGATCACTCAGGGCGAAGAAGCCTCTTGGGTGGCCGGGCCTTACGCCGACCAGGGCTTTAACATCGGCTCTCACGGCTTCAAGGGATTCGGTCCAGAGGCCGCAGGCAAGAACTCGCGTAACAACATAGGTGTCTATGCCGACATGGAAGTCTATCTGGGCGAGCGTTGGTTGCTGGGGGCCGCATTGCGCTATGAGGACTTCTCGACCTTTGGCGATACCCTCAACTACAAGCTGACCGCGCAGTTCACGGCCACAGACGCTCTCTCTTTCCGCGCCTCACACAGCACAGGTTTCCGTGCGCCGACCGTGGGCCAGGAGAACGTGGTAAACACTCAGACCTCTATCGTCGAGGGCGATCTGATCCAGACCTTTATCGCGCCGCCAACGGATCCGCTATCGGCCTTCTATGGTGGTAAGGTGCTCAAGCCTGAAGAGTCTGTCAGCTACGCCCTTGGTGCCGTGTTTGAACATGAAAACCTTTTCGTGACAGTAGATTACTACAATATCGAGGTGACGGGACGTATCGCCCAGTCGAGCCAGATCGCGGTTAAGGCTGATGATTATGATGCGCTGCGCGCCGCCGGTGTCGAGTTCCCAGAGCTGATCTCTGCGGTGACTTACTACACCAACGACTTCGATACCACCACTCAGGGGATCGATCTGGTCGCCTCCTACGACACTCAGCTGTTGTCTGGCGATACCAAGTTTAGCCTGGCCTATGGCTGGACAGATACCAGCGTAGATAAGTACAACCCGAACACCACAGATGAGGGTAAGGTGCGTCGCTTAGAAGATGGTATCCCGGCTCACCGTGCGACGCTGACCTGGGCACAGTCTTGGGACAGACTCAGCATGTCGCTGCGCGGTAACTACTTCGGCGAGTACTATGCGACCCACGCCGACGATACCTCGGATTGGGGGTCTGAGATGGCCGATTCGGCGGTGACTCTGGACCTCGAGTTAAGCTATCAGTTCCTCGACAGCCTGACGGTATCTATCGGTGCCAACAACCTGTTCGATCAGGAGGCGCAGAAGCTGAAGGACGGTACCCGTGGCGTGCTAGGCGCCGTGTACTATGAGAGTGGCCCGTTCGATTACAACGGTGGCTACTACTATGGTCGCGTGAACTACCGCTTCTAATCCTCGGTGCTTCAATCGGCTTTGACGCCAGCGATTGAGATAAGAAGAAGGCTGCTATGCAGCCTTCTTTTTTTATAAAACTAAGGAAGGTGCGAATAAGTCCCGTGCTTGCTCTGCGTGTGCTTAAAGTGGATAGATGCAAGGCACAGTTTGCAGCGAATGGCCCTAGTCCTTCGCAAGAACTGTAACGCAGCAAATACCGCAGTAAGCCTCGCCCTGCGGGGCTTTGATAGCAACACCATTTCGGCGTTATTCAACTTCAGCAGGCCTCGGCATGCCCTCAGTTGAATGCCTTGAACTGTCGCTGCTATCAAAGCCAGAGCTGTGCNTCTGCGTGTGCTTAAAGTGGATAGATGCAAGGCACAGTTTGCAGCGAATGGCCCTAGTCCTTCGCAAGAACTGTAACGCAGCAAATACCGCAGTAAGCCTCGCCCTGCGGGGCTTTGATAGCAACACCATTTCGGCGTTATTCAACTTCAGCAGGCCTCGGCATGCCCTCAGTTGAATGCCTTGAACTGTCGCTGCTATCAAAGCCAGAGCTGTGCGACGACTTGTTCGCACCTTCCCTAATACCAATCACAGTAAATATGTGATCAGAAAAAACGCTTAAGAACAAAGCAGGATTTTTAGGTAAGTAGTTATTCTACAATTAAAAATACTAATACAGTTATCGAGCATTTTAACAAGCTAGAATGATTAATTATTTATTACGATTGGTATAACTTCGAGGTGGAAGAGAGGTTAGCAGATCGTCGATAGATAGCACCCTAGGCAGTACCAGGCCAGTGGGATGCGCCTGACTGTAGACGATGTTAAAGGGAACGCCATAGGCCTGATACCTGGCCAGGTAAGCCTCTATCCTGGCGTCGCTCTGGGTAAGATCGCCGCGCATCAACAGGATATTTTTATCTTTTAGCCGCTCAACCACCACCGCCTGATGCAGTACCCTGTCTTTGTTGGCCTTACATATGTTGCACCAGTCGGCGCTGACATCCACAAATACCGTTTTGCCTTTGGCAACCCAGGCGGGGATCTGCTCTGGCTGCAGTTGCTGCCAGGTAAGTTGTTTATAAGCTTGGCTATCTTCCTTGGGCAAGACAAAGTAAGTGACGGCGGCATTGAGTAGCAATAGACAGCTTAGGACGCCTAGCACGCCAATCGGGATATGCTTTCCCTGGCATCGCTTGTACACAAGCCAGACAAGCAGGCCAAATATCGACCCTAGGGTCGCGGTGCTTAGAAGGAGTAGGTTAGAGCTCATATCCTGGGATTCATCAATCTGTCTGAGTATTGGGCCTTAGCCTAACATGTCTGCTGCTTACGCGGGGACAATTGAACAAGGCGCGGATGATTTCATGGCGTGGAGCCCTTGAGAGGGACTCTCTTTCCCAACAGATTAAACCGCTCAATAAGTTAATGGTCTGACTTAGGTCGATGCTCGCGCCACCCGCATGGGTTTAGTTTCGTCGGGAGTATTAAAAGCATGGGGGGATTGAGGTATATTGGCCTGCGCTGGATTGGCCAGTCGCCATCAGGTTGGGGCGATGTAACGCCTATTTCGTAGCGCCTATTTCGTAACAGTGAATGATAGAGGATACCGTATGAGTTTTAGTGCCTGGCTTGGTCTGCTAGCCATCTGTTGTTTGGGGGCCATGTCACCCGGGCCTAGCTTGGCCATGGTGGTGCGTCACACCCTAGGAGGTGGGAGAGCCAACGGCATCGTCTGCGCCTGGGCACATTCCATCGGCATAGGTGTCTATGCCTTGGTGACCCTGCTGGGCTTGGCCGTGCTGCTTAAGCAGGCGCCGCTGGTGTTTAATGGTATCGCGATTCTCGGCGCCCTCTATCTTGCCTATATCGGCGTTCAGGCGCTGCGCTCTAAGGGCGGTATGTCGGACAAATTGGCGGCGGGCAAGTCGACGGATCTTATCACTGCCGCACGCGATGGCATTGCCATCTCACTGTTTAACCCAAAGATCATGCTGTTCTTTCTGGCGCTCTTCAGTCAGTTTGTGATGGTGGCCGACGAGCTGTGGGGTAAGTCGCTTATCGTGCTGACGCCACTGGTGGTCGATGGTCTCTGGTACACGCTGATCGCCTTCCTGCTGTCGCACAAGTCTGTGTTGCCTAAGCTCAGAGAGAAGGCGGCGCTGATCGATAAGCTCTCGGGTGTGGTGCTGATTCTGCTGGCGGTGCGGGTGTTGGTGACCCTCTAGCCTCTATGGCGTCGCGCTTTTTAGGTGAGTAATACAAATGCGGCTAAGGGAGATCCCTTAGCCGCACTGTTTTATCTGTTTATGCCTGTCGGCAGACTAGCCGTTGAAGAGCTGTACGGCATCATCTTTGGCAGGCTCTTGCTGAGCCGAAGGTGGATTGTCGATATGATCGTCTAAGTTATCGTTCAACATATCCTTGTATTCTTTGGTAAACCACTCCAGTGCGTTAGTTTTCTCGGCCTTAAGATCGGCAGATTTCAGCGCTGCCTCGAAGGCGTTAAAGCGGGCGGCGGCAAAGCGCAGGGCGGTACCTACTTTGGCAATATCCTGCTCCTCGGCGCTAAGCTCGTTGGCTAAGGCGATAAACTTGTCGGCTATCTGAAAAATAGTGGTTTCTTTTTGCTGTTCTGACATGCGCATGCTCACAGGTAGGTCAATAGTATGCTGGCATAGTAACGTAAATTAGCCGTTAGTGAAGCATAGATTTAGAGGTAATGGGATCTATATCGCCAATCCCATAGGCTCGCGAGATTAACTGGCGGGATCGCTGTCGACTAGCACGCGGCCATCGCGTGAATCATAGTAGATGCTGAGGTGCTGATTGTCGCTCAGGTGATAGCGACATTGATTCACGCTGATATAGTTTGCCTTATAATCTGTGCTGGTCTGAGCATCGCTGCGGGAAACGCTGGGCTCGTCGCCCTGAAAGACGGTTTCCCATACCGAGATGCAATCTTCTACGTTGTCCAGCTGAGGTGAGGCCTCGTTATCGGTAAAGTAATGCTGCGCCGGCCAGCCATTGGCGTTAAAATCCATCTCGCCCGCCTCGCTGTTGCCGAAGGTCTTGAGGTTTTCCGCCGGGCCCGAGCCTACGCGAACGGCCCATACGGCGCGGGCCATGTCGATGCCGGACTTGAAGGCGCCGCCGGTGGCCTTAACGCTGGCCACTTGAGCGTCCTGGGAGAGGTTGATAAATTTTGGCAGTGCGGTGACCGCCAGGATCCCTAGCACTATGATGACGACTACGAGTTCGATAAGGGTAAAGCCGCGTTTATGTGCCAAGGACATCGTAAAACCTCTTGGGATTGTGGAGACTAACCTAGGTAAGTCCTTAGGCTAGGTAAGTCTTAGATGTGGCGTATGTATCTGTCCGAGTCGGACAACGCCAAGAATACCACTCGATTCTAAGTTTTTTTTGAAAAGATATAAAGAGATAGCTATGACAGAGATCAGCCGCTGGCAAGATTTTATCGACCAAGAGGCACAGCAAGATTACTTCGGCCAGTTGCAGTCTTTCGTGCAGGGAGAGCGTGATGCCGGTAAGGCGATTTATCCGGCGAAGGAGCAGGTGTTTAGCGCGTTCGATCTGACGCCGCTGGATAAGGTCAGGGTGGTATTAATTGGTCAGGATCCCTATCACGGTGAGGGCCAGGCGCATGGCCTCTGTTTCTCGGTGCAGCCGGGGGTTAAGGTCCCTCCCTCGCTGGTGAATATGTATAAGGAGCTTGCCAGCGATATCCAGGGATTTGAGATCCCTGCACATGGCCACCTTGCTAAGTGGGCCGAGCAGGGGGTCTTAATGCTCAATACTGTGCTCACGGTAGAGCAGGGTAAGGCACATTCTCATGCTAAGGCCGGATGGGAGACCTTCACCGACAACGCCCTGAGGCTGCTCAATGGGCAAGCACGCCCGATTATCTTCGTGCTGTGGGGGGGCCATGCCATGAAGAAGAGCAAGCTTATCGAATCAGACCGACACCATCTGGTCATCGGGCCACACCCTTCGCCGCTTTCGGCCTATCGCGGATTCTTTGGTTGTAAACACTTCTCAAAAATCAATGAGTTGTTAAAGGCTTCCGGCGAGACGCCTATCGACTGGCAGGTGTAAAATTCAGGCCGAGTTGCTACAAAATCATACTTGCCGTCCTCTGAAAAGCTAATTATATTGATAGAGGAGTGTAACGTAACGGTTAATAGTTTGGAGGGTAACCCATAGAGACTGCAACAGGTTACAGCGGCTTAGGTAGGTGGCCGCCTACCAGGCTAGGCTTTCAAGGCGGACAGGAATATGGATATTAGAGCTAAGCGAGGAACGCTTGTTCGTTGGAATCAGGAACAGAGGGTAGGCTTTATCGCCCCGGACGACGGATCGGACGAACTCAGAATTTTTGGCATCAATTTACTCCCCTATGAACACATGCCCAAAGAGGGTGAATCTGTGGTGTATCGCCAATGGAAAGATTCGCTGCGCGGCACTAAGGTCACCAAGGGAGAGATCGACTTGGGCAATCCCATCACCTTGACCTCGCCCTTCGAGTCGCTTGATAAGTTCGATAACCACGAGGCCGTCAGCTGGCGGGTAAAGGTCGGTCTGGTGGCGCTGGCGATCGCCTTTGGTCATCTGCTCTATCTGTTTATGGTCAACTATGACTATTCAGCCAATGTAGACATCAAACCGCCGGAGGGGCTTTTTCCGCCAGGGTCTGAGTATTACGTGGGTAAGCAGGAGCTACAAGATGTGGTCTTTAGCTGCGATGCCCGGCAGCAATGCCTGCAGATGACCTCTTGTCAGGAGGCCAAATACTTCGCCAACCACTGCCCAGGATTTGAGGTTAACGTGGGTGACACGCCCTGTGTAAACCTCTGGTGTAAATCAAATTAAGTCTGAATCAGCGTATCAATTGGTTTTCACCAATTGGTATTGCTGGGCCAGCGCGCCTTTAATCCGCTCCCCCTTATCGTCCAACATGAGGAGTATATTTTCACCCACCTGAAGCTTCATGCTTCTGGCCTTGGTATCAAGGGTTATCTTGCTGCCCATTTCATTCCAGCTAAATTGCCCGTTAAGGGTCACCTTGGTGGCCTGGCTTGGCTTGCCAAGGTATTCTTGGGTGAGTCGATAGCTGTTGTCGCCATTGAGTTGCAGGCTCATGGCGATTCCCTGGCAGTCGGCGCAGGGCAGAGTGCCCATGTAGAGACCCGGCCAATCCAGTGCATTGCGGCTGGTATCGCCGAGCGGCATGGCTGACACAGAAGCACCTGGCTGTGACATCGCGGCTTCTGGCTGTGGCTCTGGGGATTTCGGTGCTGGCGTTTGTTGAGCGCAGGCGCCGAGGGCGAGCAGGACAACTGGGAGGAATCGCGCACTTATCTTCATTATCTCTTCCTTAACGGGTGGCGAGCTGGGGAGCGTTGAAAACCAATGGCCAGCCTGCGCTATAAGTCTCTGCACACTTTAGTCTGTCTTCTGCATGCTTTCAAAGCGGATTTCATTCAATCACCCTTTGCTCTCTTGTTAACCCTAACCTTTCAACCCTAAGGTCGGGAAATTAGACTAAAATGTTAACTATCCATCTGTTATACCAATCACAGTAAATATGTGATCAGAAATAGCGCTGGAAAAACGCTTGAGAACAAAGCAGGATTTTTAGATAAGTAGTTATTCTACAATTAAAAATACTAATACAGTTATCGAGCGTTTTAACAAGCTAGAATGATTAATTATTTATTACGATTGGTATTAATCCTTATGAAACTTAAACTATGCCCAGTACCTTTACTCTCTGTGATACGAGCCACTTTGGCTACTCGAGCCGCTTAATGCCCAGTACCGGCTTGGGTGTGGCTCGTCGTTTGAGTTTGGCATTTGTGCTAGTGTTGGCGACGGCTTTTTCTGTCTGCTGCTCAGCCGATAATGGCGGCGCAATATCTGCCCAAATAGCAGTTGCACCGGTAAAGAAGCCAATCCACAAACTTTCTCTTGTAAGCGTGTCTAACGACTATCCCCCCTTTTATTCGGCGAATCTGCCATCGCAGGGGGTTATCTATCATCTGGCTCAGGCGGTGTTTCAACACGCGGGGTATCCCATGGCTCACCGTTATTATCCTTTTGCCCGCGCCAAGGCCATCATGAAAAAGGGGGGCGCCGATGTGATTTTGGGGGTCTGGTATCGTCCCTCGAGGGAGGAGTGGATCGCCTTCTCTGCGCCGTTACTTTCGGTCAATGTCGTGCTCTTAAAACGGGTGGATTCACAGATAGCCTTTAATAGCATGGCCGATCTTCGTCAGTATCGTATCGGCATTGGCCGGGGCTATGCTAATCCTGAGGCATTCCAAAATGCAGCATTAAAAACCGAAGCCGCCAGTTCAGATAAGGTCAACCTTAAGAAGTTACTCGCCGGACGAATCGATTTAGTGCTGATTGGCGAAGATGTTGCGCAGTATCTGATCGCCCAATCGGGCGATCAGTTTAAAGACAAGTTTGAGGTCGTAGGCGAGCCCCTGAGTGTGGAGCTTTTTCACCTTGGCGTCTCGAGAAGCCTGCCTCATTATCAAGAGGTTCTCGACGACTTTAATCGAAGTCTGACCGAGATGGCGCAAAGTGGCGAGGTGAATCGCATACTCAGCGAACATGGTTTTGGATCCAATGGTTATTGGCAGCAGAAACAGGCCCGTCGATAAGAGAGCCCCCGCAACTGGCCTAGCCAGTATGGATGACAGATGGCGTCACTACCATGGGCAGGGGCACATCCCAGTGCTCTGTGGGTAGCGCTGCTACCTGCTGGCAATCGTGAGCATAGCCTATGGGGTAGGGTTTGCCCCTCAACTGCCAGTCACTCAGGCAGCGATCATAATAGCCGCCGCCCATTCCCATACGATTCCCCTGCTTATCGAAGGCCACCAGAGGCGTGATGATCACATCCAGGTGCTGGGGCAAGATCATCTCAGTGATGTTGAGTTTTGGCTCCCAGATCTTGAGGCGATTCTGGATCAGGTGGCTGGTGGGATGGTATTTAAAAAACAGCAGGTTGCCCCGTGAAAAGGGGTGTAGACGCGGCAAATAGACATTCACGCCAGCCTGCCACAGGGTCTCAATCAGCGGCTGGGTATCCAGCTCGCCATCGCTGGTCAGATAGAGGGCGACGTGTTTTGCCTGACGCTGACCAATCACCGCCATCAGCCTTGTGGCTGCCTCATGGGCAAATTGTTTCTGGGTGTCGGCAGGAATCGCCCGCCTTGCGATGCGGATCTGATTTCTAATCGCCTGACGATTTTCCTGATTGGCGGCGCTCGGCGCGAAGGCGGGTTTCAATATCCTTAACTCCATTAAAGACTGTTATCGAGTTCGATGTTATGTGGGCAGTCTATCTCTGTCGCCATTGAACTTTCAACTGCTTGGTCATTTCGCTAAGGGGAAGAGGTGAGTCTGATGAAGGCATAAAAAAGCCGGAAGATGCTACATCTTGCGGCCTTATCGCTTTTTAGCGAGAGGATTGAATTGCTCCCCAGGATGCCGTTACCGGCGTGCCTCTTGAACCCATAAGGGTTTCGAGGCAGCTAGCTTGTTTGGGATAGAAAAAAGGCCAGAAAGTGTTATACCTTCTGGCCTCTCTAATTTGAATTGCTCCCCAAGATGCCGTTACCGGTGTAGCCCTTGAACCGTAGGTTCAAGGCGGGTAAATGATTAAATCCTAAGGCTTCTCGGTTCGCGCCGAGCTTGCGCAATGTCATCAAAACATTCACCCTGAGTTTGTAAATATCGGCACAGGGACATAACCGACTCACGCACACCACAGGGAGCAAAATTGTTGCGTATCGACCTCTTAGATCGGGCGGCGATATTCGTTATAAATCGCTTCGCCTCACGCGTAATTACAGTTTAATCGCCTTTTGTTGCGCGCTCAACCAGCGCACTCTCTAAGGTCGACTGCAGCAGACCGATTTTTTCATCCATCTGCTTAATATAATCTTGATTCTTCTTCTGTTCTTCCAACAATTCATAGCCAATATTCAGGGCGGCCATGATGGCAATTTCTTCCCGGCTAAGGTTGTTGGTTCGAGCACGCAGGGAACTCAGCTGCTTTTCCAGCTTGTCGGCCACATGGCGCAAGGCATCTTCCTGTCCTATCGGACAAGCGATGGAGTAGGTGCGGCCCAATAAGCTAATTTCGATAGCATGGCTACTCATTTGCGATGTAGATCCTTTTATCCTGTCGTTGAGCGGACTATATCGGGCTGCCCTGGAAAGTGCAATAACACTGGGGCCTTAATAACGCTTTGGTAGATTAAATGTTGTTTAGATAACCAATAGCTTAGCATTGGTGGCCCGTGGCTGCGTGAATTGTGCGCAGCTAACGCTATGGTGTAGCGCTGCCCATGGGCTAAGCTGGCTGCCGGCCTATGCTTTTGGCTTGGTCGAGCAGGCCAGATCTGCTAGCATGTCAGAAGTGAAATAATGACTGGAACACCTTATGGCAACCCCTCCCTCTTTACGCATCGAAATTCTGTTCGCCGAGCTCAATGCCGCCGATATCGCCCAACATCCCGTTGAAGTCCATGGCTCCCTGGTGGGGCTGATCTGCGGTGGCGTTGGTCAAGCCAAGAGCGAGTGGATCAAGCCTCTGCTCGAATTGATCAACGATGGTCAGTTGCCGCCCCCCTCACTGGTGCAGCTGCTGGAAGAACTCTATCAAGATACCCTGGCACGCATCACAGACGCCGATTTCGGTTTCACGCCTATGGCGCCGGAAGAGGAGGAGACCCTGAGCAAGCGCGTAGAGGCGCTCTCGCTATGGGTACAGAGCTTCCTGACGGGGATTGCCATGGCGCAGCCTAAGCTCAACCGCGCCTCGAGTGATGTCAAAGAGGTGATTCAAGATCTCGCCGAGATCGCTCAGGTGGAGTTCGATGTGGCCGAAGATGAAGAGTCTGAGGCAGCTTATATCGAGCTGACGGAGTTTGCCCGTATGGCGGCGCTACTCTGTTATGCCGAATTCGGCCCCGAGCCGAGTGAGATCAAAGATCAAGACCCCATGATTCATTAATATTGTCTGCATTTGAAGCGGCAGGCGCTAGTTAAGCGCTTGCCAACAATAGAGAAAGTGAATGACCACTTCGTCTGACCCTAAGCCGTTTGATATCGCCATCGTTGGCGGCGCCATGGCCGGTGCCACCCTGGCCCTTGGCCTGGCTAATTTAGCGCAAACCCGGCAGCAACCGCTACGTATCGCCCTTATCGAAGCCAACCGTCCCGGCGACGGCCATCCGGGATTCGATGCCCGCTCCATCGCCATCGCCCAGGGCTCTATTTTCGAGCTGACCCGTCTCGGCATCTGGCCTAAGTTGGCCCACTTGGGCACGGCCATCGAGAATATTCATGTCTCGGATCGCGGCCACTTCGGCATGACCACACTAAACGCCAAGGATTTTCATCTGCCTTATTTGGGACAGGTGGTCGAGCTGGAGCGAGTGGGTGCCAAGCTGTTTAGCCTGCTTGAGCAGCAAGAGGTTAGCCTGTTTTGTCCCGCCAAGGTGGCTAGCATAGCCGCCGGGGTCGATGAGCAGCAGCTGATGCTAGACGATGGCACAGCCATCAGCGCCAAGCTGGTGGTCGCAGCAGATGGGTTACATTCTAAGGTCAGACAAGATTTTAAGCTGCCGCTTGAGCAGGTGGATTTCGAGCAGGTGGCGCTGGTGGCCAACGTGCTTACCGACACGCCGCACAACGAGTGGGCGTATGAGCGTTTTACCGACAGTGGCCCGTTGGCCATTCTGCCTATGGCCAACGCGGACGGGCAACCCCGCGTCTCCCTGGTGTGGGCCCTGGCGCCTGAACATGCCGAGCTGATGCTGGGGGCAGATAAGTCCGCCTTCTTAGATGCGCTGCAAGATGCCTTCGGCCACCGCGCCGGGCGTTTTATCGATGTGGGCGAGCGTCATGCCTATCCGCTTAAGCTTTCCTACATGGCGCGCCCCATCTATCAGCGCACCGTGTTTATCGGTAATGCGGCCCAGACGCTGCATCCTATCGCCGGTCAGGGCTTTAACCTGGGGCTGAGGGATCTCGTCTGTCTGCTCGAGGTGGTTGATGAGGCGCTCGAGCGGGGCGAGGATATCGGCGGCGCCAAGCTGACCCACGAATACCTGAGTCGTCGTCAGCAAGATCGCGACACGACAATCACCAATGTGGAATTTCTTGTGCGCGGCTTCTCCAATCAGCATTGGCCCTTGGTGGCCGGTCGCAATCTGGGGCTTAGACTGCTCTCCTGGTGTCCGCCGCTCAAGACCCCTATTGCCCGTAAAGCCATGGGGTGGAAATCGCCTCAATCTGCCAGTCAACTTGGATAAAGGATCTCTCTATGTTCAGTACACAAACCTATGACGTTGCCATTATCGGCGGAGGCATGGTAGGGCTGGCAACGGCCATCGGCCTGGGTCAGGAAGGGCTTAGGGTAGTGGTGATCGACGCCGGGGAAACCCAGGCAGTATCTGGCGAGGCCAGGTTAAGAGTCAGTGCCATCAACAAGGCCAGTCAGCGATTGCTTACCCATCTGGGAGTCTGGGCCTATATCGATGAGTCTCGCGTCGGCCCCTATCAGAAGATGGCGGTGTGGGATAAGGATAGCTTGGGCAAGATAGGTTTCGATGCCCACTCTATCAGCGAGCAGACCCTGGGCAGCATCATAGAAAATGACAACATCAGCCATGCGTTGGCGACCCGAGCGAGCGAGCTTGGTGAGGTAACCCACCTTGAAAATCACCGTCTAGAAAAAATCGCCTTCGGTGAGCGTGAAGCCTGGCTGACTCTGGATAATGGCGACAATCTTTCTGCGGCGCTGGTGATAGGCGCAGACGGTGCCAACTCCTGGGTGCGTGAGCAGTGTAAGATCCCCATGACCTTCTGGGATTATGGCCATCATGCCATCGTTGCCTCTATTCGCACCGAGCTGCCCCATAATGCTACCGCCAGACAGGTGTTCTTAAGCGACGGCCCACTGGCGTTTCTGCCGCTGTTCGAAAAGGATCTCTGCTCCATCGTCTGGTCGGTACCGCCGGCCAAGGCGCAAACACTGCTTGAGGGAGACAAGATACAGTTCGAGCGCAGCCTGACCGCCGCCTTCGACGGTAAGCTGGGCATGTGCACACTGGAAAGCGAGCCACAGGCCTTCCCGCTACGCATGCGTTATGCCCGTCACTTCGCCCGTCACCGCTTGGTTCTCGCCGGAGATGCGGCCCACACCATACATCCGCTGGCGGGGCAGGGGGTTAACCTGGGCTTCTTAGACGCCGCCGCTATTATCGAGACCCTGAGTGAGCTTAAGGCCAAAGGCAAGGATATTGGCGATTATGCCAATCTTCGTCCCCTGGAGCGCTGGCGTAAGGCGGACGCGCTGGAGATGATCGCGGCGATGGAAGGCTTTAAACGACTCTTCGAAGGCAGTAATCCGGTGAAAAAAGCCTTCAGGGATCTGGGCCTCAACCTGGTGGATAACCTTTCTCCTGTGAAAACACTGTTTATGCAACAGGCTATGGGTAACAAAACCCGCTTGCCTGAGTTGTGTAAATAAGGCTTGAGAAAATGCGGCGGAATATCATTTTGTTTTTAAATACAAGTGGTTGACATCATTTGATTTGATATACGGATTCTCATGTAAAAAAACTACATTTTAAACATGAGAAAAAGTAATGGAAAAATGGTTCGGATTAGAAAATTCTCTTGTATACAAAACTGTGACGCAAGGTATAATTTCGCCGCATTTTGATACCAAGCGCGTATCTTAAAACAGAATTTGTTGATGCATCTTATTCGACGCAATTGATGCAAAAACTCATCTTTGCAATCACATCCTGGCCCTAAAGTACCCTAGGTTCAGGTGTGTCAGTTCAGCACGGTTGACTATAATCGTCTGCTTCGCTACCGCCTATTGATGACAAGAGAGTGCTTGACCGACCCTTTCGGCCTCTGCCCCATTTCATCAATCATGCCCTAGCGCTGAGGCACCGCCAGGTAAGACCCGAAAAGGGCAAAAAAGAAGAGATAATAATGGCTAATAAAACTGTACTCTTTAACAAGCACCTAGAATCTAACGCCAAAATGGTCGACTTTCACGGTTGGGACATGCCGCTAAACTACGGCTCTCAAATCGAAGAACACCATGTTGTGCGTCAAGACGCAGGGATGTTTGACGTGTCTCACATGACAGTAGTAGATGTTACCGGTGCTCAGGCCTGTGATTTTCTTCGTAAGCTACTGGCCAACGACGTCGCCAAACTCAAGGTGCCGGGTAAGGCCCTGTACGGTGGCATGTTAGACCACAATGCAGGCGTTATCGACGACCTGATCACCTATTATCTCAGCGACACCCATTACCGTATCGTAGTGAACTCGGCCACTCGCGAGAAAGACCTCGCGTGGATCACCGAGCAAGTTAAAGGCTATGACGTGACCGTTACCGAGCGTCCTGAGCTGGCGATGATCGCCGTTCAAGGCCCTAACGCTAAGGTGAAGGCGGCGGCAGTATTTACCGACGAGCAAAACGCAGCAGTCGAAGGCATGAAGCCTTTCTTCGGTGTGCAGTCTGGCTCTCTCTTCATCGCAACCACAGGTTACACTGGCGAAGCCGGTTACGAGATCATCGTCCCCGAGGCCGAGGCCGAAGCCCTGTGGCAAGCGCTGCTAGACGCTGGCGTTAAGCCATGTGGTCTGGGCGCCCGCGACACCCTACGTTTAGAAGCAGGCATGAACCTATACGGCCAGGATATGGACGAGAGCGTTAACCCGCTGGCGGCCAACATGGGCTGGACCATCGCCTGGGAACCCGAAGATCGTGACTTCATCGGCCGTGAAGCGCTAGCCGCTATCAAAGCCGCCGGCGCTGACAAGCTCGTTGGCTTGGTGATGGAAGCCAAGGGCGTACTGCGCACCGGCATGCCAGTCTTCTTCACCGACGCAGACGGCGTCGAGCAGCAAGGCGCTATCACCAGCGGCACCTTCTCACCAACCTTAGGTTACTCAATCGCTATGGCGCGGGTACCTAATTCTGTTGGCGATGTCGCAGAAGTCGAGATGCGTAAGAAGCGCGTCCCTGTTAAAGTGATCGCACCTAGCTTCGTGCGTAACGGTAAGCAGGCCTTCTAACTGTTTGATAAGGGTTACCCCTGTTTGACCGTCAGGTAGCCAAAAGGGCGTGGGTGAGTCTGGGTTGTTAGTCTGATACTGGCTAAGCAACTCGGGGCAAAGCTGCTAAAATATCGGCTGACCCAGTCCAACGACAGGCACTTGAGTGGTTAAGCAGGCTTAGTTTTTAAAATTTAGCACTACGGAACAAGGAACAAAAATAATGAGCAATATTCCGACTGAATTGAAATACGCTTCTTCACACGAATGGATCCGCAAAGAAGATGACGGTTCATACACTGTTGGTATCAGTGAGCACGCCCAAGAGCTACTAGGCGACATGGTTTTCGTTGAGCTGCCAGAAGTTGGCGACAGCGTTAGCGCCGGTGATGACTGCGCGGTAGCCGAGTCGGTAAAAGCCGCTTCAGACATCTACGCACCCATTTCAGGTGAAGTGGTAGCGGTTAACGAAGCCCTGGAAGATTCTCCTGAGCTGGTTAACAGCGACGCTTACGGCGATGGCTGGTTCTTCCGCATCATGCCAAGCGACCTGAGCGAACTAGACAATCTGCTTGATGCCGAAGGCTATCAAGCGGTTATCGACGAAGAGTAATTGTCGATGACGACGAAGCCCCATATCGCATAGAGATGGGGCTTCGTTCGTTATAAGGCCATGCAATAAGCCATTGCCATATAACGAGAAGTAGAACCACATCAAACAACGAGACCGGTAACACCAGCCCCCTACAGCTAGGATACTGGCAAATATGGAACTAGGTTAATCATGACCACTGAAACCCTCACTCAGTTAGAGCAGCACGAACTATTCATCCGTCGTCATATCGGCCCGGACAGCGCAGATCAGCAAGAGATGCTGAACTTCGTTGGTGCAGAATCTTTAGAAGATTTAACACAGCAGATAGTCCCTGAGTCGATTCGTCTTGGACGCGATCTTGCCGTTGGCAGCGCCTGTGGCGAAGCCGAAGGCCTTGCTGCGATTCGCAAGTACGCCGATAAGAACAAGGTGTTCAAGAGCTACATCGGCATGGGTTACTACGGTACTATCGTGCCAAGCGTGATTCAGCGTAACGTATTCGAAAATCCAGGTTGGTACACGGCGTACACCCCATACCAGCCTGAGATCGCCCAGGGCCGTCTAGAAGCCATCCTGAACTTCCAACAGGTGTCGATGGACCTTACCGGTCTTGACCTGGCCTCAGCCTCCCTGCTGGACGAAGCCACCGCCGCAGCCGAAGCCATGGCGCTGGCCAAGCGTGTCTCTAAGGCGAAGAAAGCCAACATCTTCTTCATCGCCGATGATGTGTTCCCACAGACTATCGACGTGGTAAAGACCCGCGCCGAGTGTTTCGGATTCGAAATCGTCGTTGGCCCAGCCAGCGAAGCGGTTAACTACGAGCTGTTTGGTGCCCTGTTCCAATACACCAACCACTATGGTCAAATCACCGACTTCACCGAGCTGTTTGCTGCCCTGCAAGAGAAGAAGGCTATTGTGACTGTTGCCGCCGACATCATGTCGCTGGTGTCACTTAAGTCGCCTGGCTCTATGGGTGCCGATGTTGTCTTCGGAAGCGCCCAGCGTTTCGGCGTGCCAATGGGCTTTGGTGGTCCACACGCAGCCTTCTTCGTGACCCGCGATCAGCATAAGCGTTCACTACCTGGCCGTATTATCGGTGTGTCACAAGATACTCGCGGCAACCGCGCCCTGCGTATGGCTATGCAGACGCGTGAGCAGCATATCCGCCGCGAAAAGGCGAACTCAAACATCTGTACTGCACAGGTGCTGCTGGCTAACATGGCCTCTTTCTATGCCGTATTCCACGGTCCAAAAGGCCTGAAGATCATCGCCGACCGTATCCATCGCTTCGCCGACATCTTTGCCGCCGGTCTTAAGGCCAAGGGTGTTGAGCTGGTAAACGATACCTGGTTCGATACCGTTTCATTCAAGGTTGCCGACAGCGCCGCCGTGCAGGCTCGCGCCATCGCCGGCGAAGTGAACCTGCGTATCGATAGCGACGGCATCTTAGGTGTTGCCATGGCTGAGACCACCACTCGTGAAGATGTGGCGCAGCTGTTCGATATCGTACTGGGCGAAGGCCATGGCCTGGATGTTGCGGCAATTGACGCCGACATCATCACCAATGGCAGCAGCTCAATTCCGGCCGAGCTGGTTCGTCAAGACGCCATCCTCGAGCATCCAACCTTCAATCGCTACCACAGCGAAACTGAGATGATGCGTTACATCAAGCGTCTGGAAAACAAAGATTTAGCGCTAAATCACTCGATGATTTCGCTAGGTTCTTGCACCATGAAGCTGAACGCGGCGACCGAGATGATGCCGGTAAGCTGGCCAGAATTTGGCAACATGCATCCTTTCTGCCCGCAAGATCAGGCACAGGGTTATGCCGAGCTTATCGAAGAGCTATCAAACTGGCTGGTCGACATCACAGGTTATGATGCCATGTGCATGCAGCCTAACTCGGGCGCATCGGGCGAATACGCAGGTCTGTTGGCTATCAAGAAGTACCACGAGTCTCGCGGTGAAGGCCACAGAAACGTCTGTCTTATCCCTCAGTCTGCCCACGGTACTAACCCGGCTTCGGCCCAGCTTGCTGGCATGAAGATAGTGGTTACCGCCTGTGATAAAGCCGGTAACGTGGATATGGAAGATCTTAAGGCCAAGGCTGCCGAAGTGGCCGAAAACCTCTCTTGCATCATGGTCACCTACCCATCGACTCACGGTGTGTACGAAGAGACCATCGCGGAGATCTGTGAAGTGATTCATCAGCATGGCGGTCAGGTTTACCTGGACGGTGCCAACATGAACGCTCAGGTAGGTCTTACTACGCCTGGTTCAATCGGCGCCGACGTATCGCACCTTAACCTGCACAAGACCTTCGCCATTCCACACGGTGGCGGCGGACCAGGCATGGGCCCAATCGGCGTTAAAGCACACCTTGCGCCATTCGTTGCCGGTCACGCCGTGGTTAAACATGGTCGTGAGTCAGACAACAACGGTGCGGTATCGGCAGCGCCATACGGCAGCGCCAGCATCCTGCCTATCACCTGGATGTACATCAAGCTTCTGGGTTACCAGGGCTTGAGACAGTCTACTCAGATGGCACTGCTAAACGCTAACTATGTAATGAAGAAGCTGTCTGCCCATTACCCTGTGCTTTACACAGGCCGTAATGACCGTGTCGCGCACGAGTGCATTATCGACCTGCGTCCGCTTAAAGAAGCCTCTGGCGTCACCGAGATGGATATTGCTAAGCGTTTGAATGACTACGGCTTCCACGCGCCGACCATGAGCTTCCCGGTTGCGGGCACCCTGATGATCGAGCCGACAGAGTCTGAGTCTAAGGCCGAACTGGATCGCTTCATCGAAGCTATGGTTGCCATCCGCGGCGAGATCGCCAAGGTTGAAGCCGGTGAATGGCCTGCGGACAACAACCCGCTGCACAATGCGCCGCACACCATGGCCGACATCATGGACTCAGAGTTCGACTCACGTCCATACAGCCGTGAAACCGCCGTGTTCCCAACGGATGCGGTGAAGGCTAACAAGTTCTGGCCAACGGTTAATCGTATTGATGATGTGTATGGTGACCGTAATTTGATGTGTTCGTGTGCTCCGATTGACGATTACAAGTAAATGACTACTTGGCCTCGATAATACGGCGTCATCCCGTTGTTTTCGCTGCTCATTGACTACAGTCAACTGCGCGGCGAAAACAGCAGGTTTCCTTGTCTTATCTTCGGCAGTAACGTCATTTGGGATGTGCATGGCACTGACCATGATAAAAAGCGAACCTTTTGTGGTTCGCTTTTTTGTTAGCTGATTGGACTCGCTACTGCGGCGTTGAATCTCAGCTTTCGTGCTCATTGACACAAGTCAACTCCGCGCTAGAGCCTTCGTTTTGCCGCCGCGGAGCTGACTGTATAAAGAGTGCTTCGTCAGCGACGCAATTATGTAATAGTTAGCTTCAAATGAAGCTTAGATATGAAAAAAGCGAACCCATGTGGTTCGCTTTTTGTTGGCTAATCAGTTTATATAGCACGGCGTCATCCCGTTGTTTTCGCTGCTCATTGACTACAGTCAACTGCGCGGCGAAAACAGCAGGTTTCCTTGTCTTATCTTCGGCAGTAACGTCATTTGGGATGTGTACGGCACTGACCATAATAAAAAAAGCGAACCCATGTGGTTCGCTTTTTTATGTCCGTTAGCTTTGCGCTGTTTTGTTCTAGCTGTTTGCGGCTGAGCGGTTAACGGTATTGATAGTCGCAGGTGACGACGTCTCTGTCTTGGGTTGTGGTGGTGCCGTCGGGGGCGAGTCGTGTCGCAGCGATTGTCCTGTGCCAGCACTGGTTTAGGCGGATCTTATTCATTACAAAATGCTCTGCCCAAGGCCTGTTTTGATGAAAGACCTCATACTCGCTTTGGCTGAAGTTAATCAGGGGCAGTTGCTCTGCTATGCTCAAGCCGTCTTCAGCGGTTTCAGTGCTTCTTAAGCCTTCTTCAATGGTCTCTGCGATTAACCAGGTTTTGTCTGTAAGCATGAGTTTGAGGTGTAGCACTAAGTCATGTTCGCCAAGGAGTTTGACGTAAACTATGGGGGGCTTTTCTTCGTTAATTCCACTCTGAATGTCCGCCGCTAATAAGTTAGAAATCTCTGCCTTGCTTTGCGAGATACGGATAAGCAGCGATTGGCTATCATCTTCAAACTTAAAGTCTTTGGCGCTCACCAGATTAAGTTGAGGCAGGTTGGCGAGGTAACGGTTAAAGGCGATAAACAGTTGCCCGGCATGACGGTTAAGGCCGTCCATGGTGTGGCAGTCGCTATCGCAGTTGAGTGTCATAGTGGCGGAGAGGAATTTGGCGGCGCTGATTTGCGGTGTCGCTTGTTGCTCATTACCTTCGGTATTAAAAATTAGCGCTATTTCGCTCACCATATGAACCTCTTGCCCGCTCTCCAGCATGGCATCATTCTGATAGGTGAGCTTCACGCTATTATCAATCGCTTCCTCTACATCGGGAGCCTCTATACCGTAAGTCTCTACGCAGGAAGCCTCCATGCAGGGAATGGCGGCGGTAGCGGTACCGATTTGTAGTGCTAATATCAGCATAAAAAGCCCTGATAAAACCACCTGCAAGCCTGATAGAGATGCCCGATTAACTTGTGTCATTCCCTTTGACATACTTGCTATCCATCTGATCTAAAAACATAACCTTGCGATATTAACTGGCTGTGGGCAATTGAATTTTCTTCAAGCGACCTCTTGGCTTGGTGCTATGCCGAACTGCTTACAGATGTAGTCGATACACAGGGTTTGTTGCTGGCTCCACAAGCCGTAGCTCAGGGGCATTAGGTTGACGCCGGCGCGTTGCAGTAGCTTGTAGAGGTTTATCTCGAAGAAGTCTTCCCAGGGGCCGGGGTAGCCGATTAAGTCTATCGCCAGATACTGGCCCTGGTAGCGGCACAGGATATCCAGTTCCAGCCCGGCCATGTGGTAGGCGCGCCATACCTCTATGCCTTTGGCCTCCAGCGCCTGGGCGACCGCCTGACCGAACTCATCCAAGGCGTCGGCGTAGTTGTGCTTGGCCTCGAACTGATCGGCCGAGGTGAGGTACTGAGCCAGCAGATTGTTGCCGGGCAGCGCCGTTTCATCCAACGACAAAAACAGCCACTGCGCCTGTTTGGCGCGGGTGATGGCCACATTAAACATATCGGCGCGGTTGAGGTAGGCCGCCGCGCGACCATCCTCGGCAGTTATGCTGAAAGAGAGCAGCATGATGTCGCGCTCCTCGCCCTGAAAGCCAAAAGGGGTGGCGATGCGCAGCTGATGACGTTCGATTTGTGCCTGACTGAAACGGCTCATAATCTGCTTCGACAGGTATTCGGTCTGATGGCGAAAGCATGACAGCACGCCTATGCTGGAGGGCACCAGCGCATCGGCCTGCTCGGCAATGAGTTGGCTTAACTTGTCCATCAAGGCCTCGGCCTCAATAACGTTGACGCCCTTGGCGTCGCGAACACCCTCGACTCGGACTCGGTGCAGGTGTCCCGAGCTGGTGCAGGGTCTGTGCTGCATCACCTTGAGGGCATTTTGATAGAACTGCTGATTACTGAACTGGATAAGCTCGGGCTTGCTGCGAAAATGTTCATCGAGAAAGGCGACCTGCGCCTGGGCACCGAGGGAGCCTGAGACCAAATCGAGCATGCTGGCATCGCGGTAGCTCAGCAGGCCGCGTCGGTCGGATGAGAGCCCTAGCTGGCTTTGAATACTGGCCTGCTTGTCGCGGGAGAGAAACGAGAAGTGTCTCAGCTGCTTGCTGTCACCGACCACTAACGCCGCCTTGGCGCGCTGTAGGGCGGGCAGGCACTCGGCAATGTTGGCCTGGGTGGCTTCGTCGATGATTACCAGATCGAACATCTGCGCCTGCATTGGCAATACCCGATGTAGGCTCGTCAGGCTAGAGAGCCAGATAGGAAAGGTCTGTTGCAGCGCCTCGAAGTTGGTGTTGTTAAAGGCCTCGAGTTGCTTAGATGACTGACGCGCCCGTATCGCCTTGGAGAAACTCACCAAGGATCCGCGCTTTTTTTGCAGCAGTCGATAGAGCCTGTGGCCGGTGGCCAGTTGCAGATAGTTGAGGCTTAGCTGCTCTTTCTGTTCGATCAAGCCGTTGAGGCTGTCCAGCACGCTCCACTGACGTGAGAAGCGTTTTATCCCCGCGCGATAGAACCAATTGAAGTAGGGCAGGCGCCAGCGAGACTGCTGGCGTTCCAATTTGGCCAGGGTTTGCCCTCTGCCAATGGCGCGTTTGCAATGGCGGGTAAAACTGGCTTCCAGCTTGGCCTGCTGCTTGGTGACTATCTCCAGCTGTTTGTAGGCCTCTTGCAGCTCGATGTCGGTTACCTTCTTGTTGGCGACCGGGTGGATGCCGTTAAGCATGTCGTCCACCTGGGCCTTGAGCTGCTTGATAAACTGCGGCGACCCGGCGCGGATTAGGCTGCTGCCGAGCTGAAACTGTTGTGAGAGTTTATCGGCAATCACGTCCACGGCCACGTCTGTGTGGGCGGCGATCAGTACCGACTTGCCGCGCAAGATCTGCTCGGCGGCGATGGTGGCTATGGTGTAACTCTTACCTGTGCCCGGCGGGCCCGAGATCTGCCCCAGGGTATGATTGGCGGCTATCTCCAGCGCCTGGGTTTGCGGCGCGCTCAGCAGGCCGGGCAGACAGTCTTGTTGGGTGTTAATGTGCTTGTTGTTGGGGGCAGTCGGCTGCTCGGCAAATAGCGCCTGTAGCGGCGGCGATAATTCGGGCGCGGCGACCAACATATCGAGTTCGTGCAAAATGCCGCGACTGGCCAGCGAGCGTTCGGCCAAAACGAGCTGACCGCGGCTCACCAAGAAGCCTTTACGCTTGCGGGTCAGGGTTGTGAAGTCCGCTTCATCGATAAGCTTGGGAAAGTGCAGTAGTTGGGAGGCATCTACATCGGCCTGTCCGGCGCGCAGCCAGGCAATCCAGCCGCTCACATCTGTTGGAGCATCACGTAGCGTCTGGGGCAGGGGATGGCCTTCCACCACGAGTTTCTCCAGCAGTGCCTCGTTGATGTTGAACCTGCCTTGCTCCGTGAGTGAGTCGCTGGCTTGCAGGTAGATCTCGCCGTTATCCTCTAGCAACTGACACTCGCGATACAACAGCGGTGTCACCACCTTACGCCGTTCGCCATTTAGCTCTATGCTGCCACAGAAGAACAGACTGCAATGCAGCAGTACCCGCTCGCGCAGATAGACGGCGCTGCGATGCTTCAATGCCGAGGCGAGGTCATAAGGCACGGGCAGGCGCGGCAGAAACCCGCTGGCGAGCTCATCTTGTCCCTGCAACACGAGTTGATCTTGCTCGGCGAGTTTATGGCAAGACCAGAGGTTGATCTCGGCGCTGTCGTGCGCAAAGCACTGCTTGTAGTAGTTCAGAATCCCTTGCAAACCCTATCCATCCTCAAGGCTTATCGGCGTTGCAAGGGTAACTTAACCGTTAAAGTTCAACAAGGTTTGGCTGCGTAAAGAGGGGAGCTAGGAGCCTAGCTTAAGGACGTAGATTAAGGACGTAGATAAAGGACATAGATAGGTCTCTCGCTTTTGCATCATGGCAGGCTTACAGGCACAATCAAACCTTTACTATCGGCTCGAGTCACTATCCCGCAGTAATACCCATTTAGGCTAAGCAAAACTAACCAAGGCCAAGCTAAGGGAAAAAGATAGCAAGTGACGTAAGGTTAAAGAATTAACGCAAGAGGTACTGGCAGCGATGAATCAAGGATTCCCCATCACCATTTCGGCCGATGACAGATTTTCGAGTACTCTTAAGCCCTTACTGGCGCAGCTAGAAATGTGGATCAACTTTCAGGCATTAAAGGCGGATTGGTACGGCAACGAAGAGCATATCCTCTCCTTCGACTTTACCCTGGTCAGAACCCTGGATGATATGGCCGAGCTGCTAGCCTCGAAAAACTGGATCGTCGAACCCGGTTACGCCTATCACTATGAGAGCAGTCGCCTGATGACTATCGCCTTCATCGCAGTTGATGACTTGCTTGAGCGTGGCACCGGCATAGAACAAGCGATAAAAAGCCGCTTGGTGGCAGTTGCTAATGCAATTGGGCAGCAATACGGCCTAATTGCATTATCTTAGGGAAGATGCGAATAAGTCCCTGATGTGAGATCATAGCTACATAGTAAATCACAGCCATTACCGCCCATGAGCCAACAGTTAACTTTTGCCGATAGTGAGTTTTCCAGCAAGCGCCGCCAGACCCGTAAAGAGATTTTCTTATCTCGGATGGACAACCTGTTACCATGGACTCAACTGCTGGAAGTGATTGAGCCCTTTTATCCAAAAGCGGGCAATGGTCGTCGTCCGTATCCACAGGAAACGATGTTCCGCATTCACTGTATGCAGCAATGGTACAGTCTGAGTGATGAGGCGATGGAAGATGCGCTTTACGAGATTGCTTCGATGCGTCAGTTTGCACAACTGTCACTGGATAAAGCCATTCCTGACCGCACTACCATTATGAATTTCCGGCACTTGCTGGAAAAACACAAACTCACTCGTAAGTTATTCCAAACGGTCAATCAATGGCTGTCGGATTGCGGTGTGAT
>NZ_JAKEVJ010000064.1:0-21879 GCF_022398425.1 Shewanella sp. Isolate7
TAAAGTGGATAGATGCTAGGCACAGTTTGCAGCGAATGGCCCTAGTCCTTCGCAAGAACTGTAACGCAGCAAATACCGCTGTAAGCCTCGCCCTGCGGGGCTTTGATAGCAACACCATTTCGGCGTTATTCAACTTCAGCAGGCCTCGGCATGCCCTCAGTTGAATGCCTTGAACTGTCGCTGCTATCAAAGCCAGAGCTGTGCGACGACTTGTTCGCACCTTCCCTAAAAATCCTGCTTTGTTCTCAAACGTTTTTCCTGCGCTATTGCTGATCACATACTTATTGTGATTGGTATGACTTATTTTAACCCCGCCAACGGACAGGCATAAAAAAGCCCTTTATGGCTAAAGGGCTATTACTAAAGGGATATTACTATAAAGCAATGGGGAAAACCCTTTTGTCTGACAGACTACTCGCCTCAGTTTACAGGGCGATCCAGGTGGCCTTGATCTCAGTGTACTTGTCGAAGGCGTGCAGTGACTTGTCGCGGCCGTTCCCCGACTGCTTATAGCCACCAAAGGGCGCCGTCATATCGCCGCCATCATAGTGATTGATCCATACCATGCCGCTGCGCAGCGCCTTGGCGGTCTTGTGTGCCTTGCTGATATCAGAGGTCCAGACACCCGCCGCCAGCCCATAGATGGTATCGTTACCGATACGGATCGCCTCCTCCATGCCATCAAAGGTGATCACCGACAAGACAGGGCCGAAGATCTCCTCCTTGGCGATAGTCATCTCGTTCTTCACGTTGGCAAAGATGGTCGGCGCCACATACACGCCGCCTGTCTCGGCCAGCACCTGCTGCCCGCCATGACGCAGCTGCGCCCCCTCGGCCACTCCGGCGCGGATATAGGCAAGTACATTATCCAGCTGCTGCTTATCTACCACGGCGCCGCAGGTGGTGGCAGGATCAAGCGGATGCCCCGGCTGCCAGGCCTGCATCTCGGCCTCGATAAGCTTGATAAGCTCATCCTTGACGCCCGATTCCACCAGCAGACGCGAACCTGCGGTGCAGACCTCGCCCTGGTTGAAGGCGATGGCCGATGCCGCCGCAATGGCAGCCTCTTTCAGGTTAGGCGCATCGTTGAAGACGATGTTGGGACTCTTGCCCCCAGCCTCCAGCCAGACGCGCTTCATGTTTGACTCGCCGGCATAGATCATCAGCAGCTTGGCGATCTTGGTCGAGCCGGTAAACACCAGGGTATCGACATCCATATGTAGCGCCAGCGCCTTACCCACTGTGTGTCCGTAACCTGGCAGCACGTTGAGCACCCCCTTGGGGATCCCGGCTTCTATCGCCAGCTGTGCCATGCGAATGGCGGTCAGAGGGGATTTCTCCGACGGCTTTAACACCACGCTGTTGCCTGTGGCCAGTGCGGGCCCCAGCTTCCAGCACGCCATCAGCAGCGGGAAATTCCAGGGCACGATGGCAGCCACCACGCCCACAGGCTCGCGGGTGATCATGCCTATCTCGTTGTGGGCCGTCGGCGCTATCTCATCGTAAATCTTATCCACCGCCTCACCCGACCAACGGATGGCGCGGGCCGCCCCCGCCACATCGACGGCGCCGGAATAACGGATGGGCTTACCCATATCCAGCGTTTCTAGCAGGGCCAGCTCATCTTTATTGGCCTCGAGGAGATCGGCAAAGCGTATCATCACCTGTTTGCGTTTCACCGGCGGCAGCTGCGACCAGTCGCCGCGCTCAAACAGCTCGCGAGCATTTGCCACCGCGCGGTTAGCATCCACCAGATCGCAGCAGGCCACCTGGGTCAGTACCCTGCCATCGATAGGGCTGATACAGTCGAAGGTGTCATTTGAATCGGCGGCGCAGTATTCGCCATTAATAAATGCCTTGCCCTGAATAACCAGGTTATCCGCCATCTCTTGCCATTGTTCGCGATTTTGTGGAGTACTCATTCTGACCTCTTAACGGGTGATAATTGCTCTAGCATCAATGCTCGATCGCCCTCTCACGCCCTGTACGGCGCAACAGTGCCTGCCCTAGATTACGCTTAACCCTCATTTGATTTCAATATTTTTTACAAAAAGTTATTTTTTGCTATAAATAATGAACAAAAAGCTTTCATGTTCATTATTTCTGACATAGCATAGCGAATATCAACCACTCACTAAAACAACAATTACACAGAACCAGGGTAGATGATATGGAAGATTTCAATAAAGCTGACCAGCAGGCCACAGGCACACTGGAACACTATTGGATGCCTTTTACCGCCAATAGACAGTTTAAGCAGAGTCCCCGCCTCCTCGCGCAGGCCGAAGGGATGTACTACAAGGATGTCAACGGCCGCCCCGTCCTCGACGGCACGGCCGGTCTCTGGTGCTGTAATGCCGGGCACGGCCGCAAGGCGATCTCAGAGGCGGTCAGCAAACAGATCCACGAGATGGACTATGCCCCCTCTTTCCAGATGGGTCATCCGCTGGCCTTCGAACTTGCCGAGCGTCTCGCCGCCATCGCCCCCAAGGGGATCAACAAGGTATTTTTCACCAACTCAGGCTCTGAGTCTGTCGACACGGCACTAAAGATTGCCCTTAACTACCACAGGGCCCGCGGTGAAGCGACCCGTACCCGCTTTATCGGCCGAGAACTCGGCTACCATGGCGTCGGCTTCGGCGGCATCTCGGTCGGCGGTATCGGCGGCAATCGCCGCACCTTCAGCCAGCAGCTATTGCAAGGTGTGGATCATCTTCCCCACACCCTGGATATCCAGCAAAACGCCTTCTGTAAGGGCCTGCCGGAAACCGGCGCAGAGAAAGCCGAGGTACTTGAGCAACTCATCACCCTACACGGCGCCGAGAATATCGCCGCGGTGATCGTCGAGCCAATGTCGGGCTCCGCCGGGGTCATTCTGCCGCCCCAAGGCTATCTCAAACGCCTGCGCGAAATCACCCGCAAGCACGGCATCCTCCTGATCTTCGATGAGGTGATCACCGGCTTTGGCCGCGTAGGCGACGCCTTCGCCAGCCAGCGCTGGGAGGTGACGCCAGATATGATCACCACCGCCAAGGCGCTTAACAACGGCACCATTCCCATGGGCGCCGTGCTGATCGACGATGCCATCTATGATGCCAGCATGGACGCCCCCGAAGGCGCCATCGAGCTCTATCACGGCTACACCTACTCGGGTCACCCGGTCGCCGCAGCCGCAGCGCTCGCCACCTTAGATATCTATCAGCAAGAAAAGCTGTTTGAGCGCACCAAGTCGCTGGAAGGCTACTTCGAGCGTGCGGTGCACAGCCTCAAGGGACTGCCGAATCTTATCGACATACGCAACACAGGCCTGGTGGCCGGAATCCAGTTCTGCCCGAGCGATAAGGGCATAGGCAAGCGAGGCTTCGGCATCTTCGAGACCTGTTTCAAGAATGGCACCCTGGTCAGGGCCACCGCCGACACCATCGCCCTGTCGCCACCTCTGATTGTTGACGAGGCTCAAATCGATCAGATGGTCAACACCCTAAGCGATGCCATCACCACAGTTGGCTAATTCAGAATAACCAGAACACATTAGAGATTTTGCAGGGAATTTACGCGCTATGCAGCAGATAAACCACTACATCAACGGCCAGCACACCCAGGCGAGTGCCCGCAGCGCCGCCGTCTTCGAACCCGCCACCGGCGAGCACAAGGCCAACGTCTCTCTGGCCAGCGCCGTCGAGGTGGATGCAGCCATCGAGCTGGCTAAGAAAGCCCATGGCCCCTGGTCTGAGATGACGCCCCTAAACCGCGCCCGTATTCTGTTCAAGTTCAAGGCATTGGTCGAGGCCAACATGGACGAGCTGGCCGCCATGATCACCCGTGAACACGGCAAGGTGCTCGACGATGCCAAGGGCGAGATCATCCGCGGCCTGGAGGTGGTGGAATTTGCCTGTGGCATTCCCCACCTGCTCAAGGGCGAACACACTGAGCAGGTCGGCGGCGGCGTCGATGCCTGGACACTCAACCAGTCTCTCGGGGTCGTGGCTGGCATAGCCCCCTTCAACTTCCCGGTCATGGTGCCAATGTGGATGTTCCCCATCGCCATCGCCGCGGGCAATACCTTCATCATGAAGCCATCGGAGAAAGATCCCACCTCTGTGATGCGCATGGCCGAACTGCTCACCGAAGCCGGCCTGCCAGAAGGCGTGTTCAACGTGGTCAACGGCGACAAGGAAGCGGTCGATGCCCTGCTGACTCACAAGGATATTCAGGCGGTGAGCTTCGTCGGTTCGACGCCAATTGCCGAATATATTTACCAGACCGCGGCCGCACACGGTAAGCGCGTGCAGGCGCTGGGCGGCGCCAAGAACCACATGCTGTTGATGCCAGACGCGGATCTGGATCAGGCGGTCAGCGCCCTGATGGGCGCCGCCTATGGCAGCGCCGGTGAGCGCTGCATGGCGATCTCTGTGGTTCTCGCTGTCGGTGATGTGGGCGATGCCCTGGTAGAGAAGCTCCTGCCACAAATCCAGGCACTCAAGGTCGGTAATGGTCTGGAGGGTGTGATGGAGATGGGGCCTCTGATCTCCGCCCAGCATCTGGCGAAGGTGCGCTCCTATGTGGACACTGGCGTGAGTGAAGGCGCGACCCTACTGGCCGATGGCCGTCAGCTGAACGTAGCCGGTCATGAACAGGGCTACTTCCTTGGTGGCTGCCTGTTTGACCATGTCACGCCCGAGATGACTATCTATAAGGAGGAGATCTTCGGTCCCGTGCTGGCCATCGTCCGCGTCAAGGATTACGCCGAGGCACTGACGCTGATCAATGAGCACGAGTTTGGTAACGGCACCGCCATCTTTACCCAGAGCGGCGAGGCCGCCAGACACTTCTGCCACCATGTACAGGTTGGCATGGTCGGGGTCAACGTACCTATCCCAGTGCCTATGGCCTTCCATAGTTTCGGCGGCTGGAAACGCTCCCTCTTCGGCCCGCTGCACATGCATGGTCCCGATGGCGTGCGCTTCTACACCAAGCGCAAGGCGATCACCGCCCGCTGGCCTAAGGGTAACAGCGGCCAGGCAGAATTTGTGATGCCTACCATGAAATAAACTAAGCTTAGGGCGCCTCGCTGCGCCTTAAGTCTATCTGTATTTTGGAGCCAACATGACACAGACGATCGATGCCATCATCAACTTTGGCCAGCATAAGGTTAAGGCGGAACACTATGAGGTGGCACAGGAAAAGATCCTCAGCGGGGATCCCAAGCAGCAGCTGGAAAATCATTACTCCAGTCCCTGCGATCAATTTCACGCCGGAATTTGGCAGGGCCAAGTCGGCAGTTGGAAGGTCAACTACAGCGAACATGAATATTGCGAGATCTTATCGGGCAGCAGCGAGATCATTGATGAGGCAGGCAAGAGCCTGACGGTCACCAAGGGCGATCGCTTCGTCATCCCCGCCGGCTTTAAGGGCGTATGGAAAGTGCTGCAGGAGTGCCGCAAGGTTTACGTCGTATTTGAGCAAAAATAACCAAAATCATTGCCATGTCGTCTCAGCTGTTTAGCTGTTGTTTGGCTTAATCTGATCTATGTAGCTTGCTACGTGGATCGGTGTCAACCAAGTGAAATGGAGAAACCACCGTGTATAAAAAATTTAATAAGAAACGGATAGCCCAGCTAGCTGGCTTAACCTTGGCAACCGCGCTAATAACACCTTTGGCACAGGCCGAAGTCTCAGGAGAAATTGGCGTCACCAACGATTACCGCTTCCGCGGTATCTCGCAAACCGCAGGCGACTTTGCCGTTCAAGCCAGCATAGACTACAGCATGGAAAGTGGTTTCTTCATCGGCGCCTGGGGCAGTAATGTCGATGATGAAAGCTATGATGCCGATGTCGAAGTCGACTTCTACGCCGGTTATGCCGGCGCCTTTGGCGAAGACGATACGGTAGAATATGACTTCACCCTGACCTACTACACCTATCCCGGCCAAGACGAGAGCACTAAGTATCTCGAAGCCTCACTGGGCTTCTACTTTGCCGACTTCCACTTCGCTCAGTGGTATACCAACGACTATGCCAACGCCGATGTTGCCATGCACTACAGTGAGCTGAATTACTCCTATGAGTTTGCCGAGAACTGGAGCATAGATGCACACGTGGGCTATAACTATGGCGACGGTGCCGATCTGGACTGGGGTGAGAACTATGTCGATTACTCTATCGGCGTATCCACCGAGGTGGCTGGTGTCGGCCTGTCATTGGCCTGGTTAGGCACTAACCTGAGCAGCGACAACGAGATCAGCGATGGCCCATGGAAAAACGAAGGCACCATACTGGCCACTGCCAGCTACGCCTTCTAACCCCATTTCTTTCCCAACCAAGTGATTGTAAAAAAACCGCCAATATTGACGGTTTTTTATTATACCAATCACAGTAAATATGTGGTCAGAAATAGCGCAGGAAAAACGCTTGAGAACAAAGCAGGATTTTTAGATAAGTAGTTATTCTACAATTAAAAATACTAATACAGTTATCGAGCGTTTTAACAAGCTAGAATGATCAATTATTTATTACGATTGGTATTACAGCTTCAGGCTCTCTTCCCGGCGGACGCGCTCGGCCAATCCCCGCCAATAGTTGACTAACTCCTGGTGCGCCTGCGTCCGCTCGGGAAAGGTTTGTGACAACCCTTGAAGTATATTGGCTTGCTGATGGCAGAGTTTTTCCCAGCGGCGGGCATTAGACAGATGCATAGTGTTTTCCTTAACCTGTGATAATCCTTTGGAGAGTATAGCCAGTTTATTAAAATTTGATCTAAGCCGCTAGGAAAAACCCTTAGCTGGGAGTATCTTCAAACTATAACGCTAAGGAGTGACTATGACCGAAACCCTATTTAAAATCGCCTTTATCCTGGTGGGCCTGATTCTGATCTACAAGCTGATCTTCTCGGGTAAACGCGGCCTGACCCTCTTTGAGATGCATTTTAAAGATGGCCGGCTCATCTCCCACAAGGGCAAGATACCAGAGAAGTTTCAACGGGAATGTAAATCGATTGCCAAGAGTGAAAAACTGACCTGTGTCGTGCGCGCCGAGAAGAGCGGCAGCGTCAGGCTGCATGTGTCGGCCAATGTCAGCGATGCTATCATTCAGCGTATCCGCAACCAATTTCCTTTCGAATACTACGACAAGAAAACCGTCGATAATTCGCGTCAGGCTGGCTAGGGCCTGTTGATCTTTGCCGTTTGTTTTTTCAGCAGTTTGAAGGTGATTTATACAAGGCAGAGCCTGTGCCGTGTAGTATCCTACACAAACTGGCGATAACACCGTAGAAATGGCCTACAAACGCTGCCCGGAGGGTTCATCTATACGCGCGCTGCACTTTATGAAAGGCTTCCAGCCTTTCACCGCAGGCGGTCAGCAACGCTGTTAGAAATCGTTCCAGACGATTTCTTTGTTGTTCGCCATTCACATAGAGTAACTATGCTTCATGGCTCTCGCCTCGCGCAAAACGCGTTTAGATTGAACAAAAATTAAACTTGAAAGATCAACAAGCTCTAGGCCCGCCTTTCACGAATCATAAGCTCTGGCCGCCGTTAATCCTTGTTCAGGCGGCCATCTTGCTTGGCATCATCTATGATGCGCTGATTGTCCTGAGACATAGGATCTTTCACTATTAGAGGATCCCCTTCTGGCTCTGCCTCAGTCGTCATACTCATGCTTATTCCGCTCGAGCAGGCACTCAAGCCGAGTGCAATGAGCAGTATCCACTTATTCATCTTTGCTACCCGCACTTGCATTATCGCCTGCAAAGTATTCCAGCGCCCATACTAGGCCGATACCCACCAACATGGCGCCAATCGCCAGACCAAGCTGCGCCGGCTGCCCGGTTAGCTGCTCGAAACTCATAGGAGAGAGGTTCTGCTCCAGCAGCGGCACCTGCTCGCCCGCCGAGTTTTCACGCCAGGTCAGTACCTGCTTCCAGGGCCAGATCTTTCCCAGCGTGCCGAGCATCAGGCCGGTGAGAAAAATCAGCGTCGCATCATGATACTTACGCAGCAGCGCCGACAACAGGTGACTAAACGAAAGCAAACCAGCCACGCAGCCGCAGGCGAAGGTCAGAAGAACTGGAATATCCAGGCTCTTGGCCGCGCCCAGCACCGAGGTGTAGAGACCAAGTAGCAAGAGGATGAAACTGCCTGAGATCCCCGGCAGCAACATGGCGCAGATGGCAATACTGCCGCCGATGAACACGTTGAGGTAGGTCATCTGCATGTCGATAGGGTGCAGCACTGTGATCCCCCAGGCAAAAGCTACCCCGAGGGCAAACAGCAGCAGGCGTCCCATGGAGAATCCCTTCACCTGCTTAAGCATATGCACCACAGAGATGATAATGAGGCCGAAGAAGAAGGACCACACGGGGATCGGCTGAGTATGCAGCAGATAGGTAATCAACTTAGCCAGGGTAAAGATGCTGGTCAGGATGCCGCCAAACACGGCGATGAGGAAAGGCCCATTGATATGCATAAAGGCGGCCTTCACGCCTTGCTGGCGTATGATGCCGATAAGGCTAGGGTTAACCCTGCGTATGCTATCGAGCAGGGGGTCGAGAATACCGGTAATAAAGGCGATGGTGCCCCCGGAAACACCGGGTACCACGTCGGCGGCCCCCATGGCCATTCCTTTGAAATAAGTCAGCAGATATTTCACTCAAGATCCTTAAGTTAATGATTTTCTATGGGCCAAAAGCCTCAGGGGCCGATTATACGCGCCCAGCACAAACAAAGGAAAATGAAGTTTGCTTTAGACAGGCGATTCGCACCGCTATTGTTAACCGCTTGTTATTGGGCTAGTCTAACAACTCATCAGACCAGATGAGTTTTCTATTAAACCCAGAGCGCTTTCTATTAAGAAAGAACAGTTTCGACTAACGAGTAAGCCAATGACCAACAAACCGACAAGAGTTGATCTAACCCACGATAATTAAGAGCCCATTGCACGATAAATAGGTAAGATTTGACGGGATCAGAAAAAATTAGATTGGCTCATTTTGGGATGGTTTAACCAAAATAAAACAGGTTATCTCTCATCAATTTTGCGGCTTCGAAGGATGTAGTAAATGTTATTCAGCCGCTGTCTTTCAATCTCTATCACTGGCCGTTCTCTATTGACGAACTTTAGTTGAGTAAGACCAGGAAAAATCACTCCAAGAATGAAGGCGTAAAACAACCATTGGCCGACACTGCTATGATGCCAAGAAAGAAAAAACCAGGTTGGCATGGTAATCATCAGGATTTTGGACGGAAGGCTACCCCAAATCTTGGCTTCAGCATCCCTGATTATTTCTTTACTGAAGTCTCTCTGAACTCTTAATTCTTCAACAGTACATAAGGATAACAACTTTGGTTGATTCGGGTCGATAGTCCAATGGTTAACTATATCGCGGCCTGCGATTTGATGATTTTGCCCTTCGATTTGTTGAGTCGCCTGGTAACTTTGCTGATCCATTAACCTACCTCGTAAACCTGTTCACAAGTGCTCTGATTACATAGTGAAGTAGGAGTTTAAGTATTCCAATAAGGCACACTGTAATTGCAAAACCAACACCCACTAATTCCATCAGTCCATCAAATCTAAAGAAAGCAAAAACAGCGAAGACAAAACCTACAAGCGAAATCGAGCAAGCGAAGATTATTTCAGACTTTTCGCGAAACCTCTTAAGTTCAGCCTGTCTATGCTCTTCAAGCTGCTCATCAAAATGATCCTTCACTGGGCTATAGCACTTTCTACACAATACCGAGGTTGCTAACGTTTTTTTACCGCAAAAAGGGCAATCTATTGCGTTTGGATTGTTATGATCAATGCTCGATTCTTGCCCCTGGATATGTATGTCAAGCTGCTTGATTACATCGCGGCCAGCAATTAGATGACCGGGACCTTTGATATACTGATTTATCCCAAGTTCTTTTTCGCTTTGAGCCATCCTACTTGCCTTTGTTTATATCTCTACCTGCAATTTCGTGATTTGAACCACCAATATTTTGAGTAACATGAGTGTCCCCACTTTCTGTGGAAGGTAAGTTAACCCCATGTTTTTTGAGTATCTTGTCTTTACCTCTCTGCATTGATTCAGCAAATTCTTTCAGGCCTTCTTGTTCATCAGTGGTTGTTGCCTTGGATGCAGCCTCTAAAGCAGTTTCAGTCCAATCATCCTGTAACCCCGCCAAATAAAGCCCGACAGATTGTGTAATAACTACATGGCGCATATCAGTGTCATCAAGGTGGCACACGGTGTTATAAATCAAAGAAAAAATCTTCAAAGCAGAATGTGTTTCTATGTGCTTAAACAATTGCGGCATACTTTTTTTAAGCTGAATTACTATTTGTTTCTGAAGCTTACTATCAATTTGACTATTTGCTTTGGTCGATTGTCTATGTATTTCTCCTTCACCAGTTAGAAGCCAATTTAAGTCAACATCAAACGCTTCGCGAAACTTAACCAGAGCATCAGGCCCTGGAAGTTGCCCATTAAGATAATTTTGCAATGATCTGTACGGGATATCAGTCTCTTCCGATGCTTGCTTTATTGAGAATTGCTTCTCCAGGATAACTAGCTTCATTCTTTCGCTTATCGAACTCATAAACCCTCTACAAATAAAAATGCCACATCAGGTGTTAACATCAACCTAATGAGGTATATTATTAAACCTAGTTAGGTCTAATGCATAAACCTAATTAATCACGTTAATACATAATGAGGTGTCAGCGCATGAACGTCAACAACCATACCCCTAGCCGTGACCTATATAACCAAGTGCGAGCAGGCTTTATTGGCCAAGGCTCTTCCCTAACCAAATGGTGCCGCAATAACGGCATCAAGCCACAAAATGCTATCCATTGCCTGATGGGCACATGGGATGGCCCAAAGGGGAAAGCGTTACGGGCAGAGCTGATTAGTGAATCCGGCATAGCTGCAATTTCCAACGTGGCATGAAGTTGAATATGAGCATAACAGCCCAAGCAACACTGAAAAGGAGCAATCCTTGGGTGTTTTTGGAACCACTGTTTAATGCTTTTTTAGAGGAGATTCCAATGGCTAGAACCAGTTTACTTAAACGTAATGCCGTCTCTATCCCTCACGCAATTGAGCTATGCCTCGAAGTTGCTAGGCAAAAGCATAATTTCAGCGTTGATCGTGTGGCCGATGGCATGGGACTCGCAAATAAGTGGGTGATCTATAAATGGATGGAGTCCGGTCGCTTACCAGCCCTAATGATCCGCCCATTAGAACAGACCTGTGGTGCCGATTTTGTCACACGTTATTTAGGCCATGCTGCCCATAAGCTGCTAATTGATATTCCCACTGGCCGCAAAGTAAAGGCGATGGATATTAATCAGTTGCAGGCTTCTTTTACGCAGAGTGTCAGCTTGATCCTGGCATTTTACGAAGGTAGTGCAAATCAAGCTGAAACATTGTCATCGCTCACGCAGTTACTTGAAGGTGTTGCCTGGCATCACCAAAACGTGGAGCAACACAGTCAACCCCAGCTAGAGCTGGATGGAGGCTTTGATGAATAACCAATATCTAACTATGGCTATTGCTAAGTTGCTGCAAGGCTTAGAAAAGCATGAAGCGATGACAGTACTAACTGAAGCTAAGCTATCTTTGAATTTTGATAAATCCCCCTTACCAGAGCTGAAACAGTGCGCCAATACCTATAGGAGAGGCCGACCTAACAAAATCACCAAAGATCCTGAAGTAGAGGCCTTTATTCTTTCACTTCCTTATATGGAGCAAAAAGAGATTTTAGCAAGGGTTGAAGCCAAGTTTGGTGCAGCGAGAACGCCGAGTCGAGCAGGGTTAAGTCGCTACTTGATGATGAAGAGGAAAGCTGTATGAGTTATCAACCTCCAAAAGTCAGAAACACCAACACCTTAGTCAAAGCTGAGGCTATTTTTCAGCTAGTCGCGGAACAAGGAGATCTGGGCAACACGCTTAAGCAATTGCAAAAACAGTCAGGCCAGCCTCGAACAACGGTGCACCGCGCACTGATGAGCTTTACCACGATGAACTGGCTAGAACAGGTGGCGCTTGATGATCGCTCCGTGTGCTGGCGGGTCTCACCGACATTATTAAGGCTGGCATTTAATTTCCGTCGTAGAGCGTTAGGCGGTAACACTCTGAATGATCAAATGGTTATAGATGGAGTAACGGCAATGAATGCGATTGAAATTGAACGGAGTAAGGATGTCACCATTAAAGCCCTTAGAGTGTTTCAGCTTGTCTCCAGCGGGTCACTGACAGGTAAAACGCTTGATGAACTGCAATACCAGTCGGGCTATGCCAGAACAACCACTTACCGCTTGCTGTGCACCTGGGAGCGTTTGGGGTGGCTTAAGTCTGTTGAAGTGGATGGACGCAGCGAGCGCTGGTGTATGTCAGAAAAACTCCTGGCCTTGGCGCATCAATACCAGAATCAAAGGCTACAAATGATCCACCAAATAAAAGAAAAATATCAATCTGTTGCTGGAGAACAGCTATGAACAAATCCTCATTAAACCCAACCCCATCCGAAATCATGCATGGTTTGGAAATGCAACGAATCGGAGAAGCCCAAGCAGAAATCACGCAGACAATGGAAACCACGATTGAAGCCGCAGTTAGCAATGGGTCCACAGAAGATTTAATGGAGCTCTGTTTGCTAGCGGGTCAAGCAAAAATGGCGCGAGCATTAGCCGATTTTTCTAATGTTATAAGTCTTGAAAATTTAAGAAACATCAAGAAATCAAAGCAGTACAAATTACTCAAAGGTAAAAAAGGCAAACATGGCGCGGTTTTTACTGGGACTTGGGATGACTTTTGTGAGTATCTAGGAATGTCCCGCCAAATGGTTGATGAGCAAATCAAGAACGCCGAAATCTTTGGGATGAAAGCATTGGAGTCGCTGCAATCTATCGGTATGGGCATTCGCGACTTACGCCGCTTGCGCCAACTACCTGAGAACGAGCTCAAAGCCATTGTGGACGGCGATCAACTGCTCGTCGATAGTAAAGAAGAAGCACTCGATATCATCGAAGAAATGGCCGCTAAACATCGCGCAGAATCAAATCAACTCAATGAAAAAGTTGAGCATCTTGAACTATCGGCTAAAGCTTCTGATCAGCTTTTAGAAAAGAAAGGCAAACAAATCCAAGAACTTGAAAAAGCACTTGAGATTGCCAAGGGTAAAGGGACTCCCGCCCAAGTTAAACAGTTGGAAGCCGAGCGCAATAAAGTATTAAGCCAAGCCATCATTAACGCTAAATATGAGGTTTTCAAAGGGTTAGCCGCCTTTGAAGATGCAGTTGCAGCAATTCAAGCCGTTGACCATCCATGTGATCTTAATGATGAGTATCACGGCAGTATGAACGATATCATCTCACGAATGATGGAAGGTAGTGCCCGAGTTGGCCTTGATCAAACCATTATCACAGCCCTCAACAATGAGCTGATGATTTATCAACAAGGATCAGCTCAATGATGTCAACTTTACCCATTGAGCAGATTAAATACCTAGATGGTATTGCTCAAGAATTAGCTTCAGCAGGGCATGGTCAGCAAGGCGCAATAGTTGATCGTGCTTGCAAGTTCCTCGGTTTAACGCGCTGCACGATTTATGAAAAACTGTCACAGATAGGCTGGTCATCTGAACGTAAAAAACGCTCAGATAGCGGTCAATCTCGGGTGACGTTGGAAGAAACTACTTGGGTATCAAACTTAATTCGCCAATCTCAGCGCCAAAATAGTAAATCGCTTATGTCGGTTGAGGATGCGATTAATATCGCCTTTGCCAATGGTCACCTAGCCAATAAGTGCTCAGCCTCCACGATGCTGAGAAAGATGGACGAGTTCAATGTACATCCCAAGCAACTTAACGCCAACCCGATAACGCGCAGTATGCGCAGCCTGCATCCTAACCATGTATGGCAATTCGATGTCTCAATCTGTGTGCTGTATTACCTCAAAAACCAAGAGGGTTTACAGGTCATGGAGGAGTCCGAATTTTACAAAAATAAACCTGCAAACCTTGAGCGAGTGAAGAATGACCGTGTGCTTCGCTACCTTGTTACTGACCACTACAGCGGCGCATTTCACTTGAGCTACATTCTGTCGCCTGGTGAAAGCGTGGAAGCCATTACGCAATTTTTAATTGAAGCCTTTAGCAAGCGTTCGAATAACGAACTCATGCATGGCGTGCCTTTCATTCTGATTTGGGATGCGGGTTCTGCCAACATGGCGGCCATGACTAAACGACTGCTGGATAAATTGAATGTCGATCATCGCGTCCACACGCCAGGTAAACCCTATGCCAAGGGGCAAGTTGAAAGTATGCATAACGTAGTTGAAAAGAAATTTGAATCACGCCTTGCCTTTCAAGTGGTTAATAACATTGAAGAACTTAATGCTATGGCGACACTCTGGTCTATTGGTTTTCAAAGCCAATTCAAGCACACCAGGCATGGGCAAACTCGTTATGGTCTGTATCAGACGATTCGTCCTGAGCAGCTGCGACTAGCGCCTGATGTTGATGTTATGCGTAGCTTTGTGCAGACAGATAGAGTTGAACGCACTGTTAAGGCAAACGATCTGAGCATCACCTTTGTTCCTAGTAAGGCATATAACTCTATGAGCTATTCCCTTGAGCACTTAGGCGTACATGCTGGTGAAAAAGTGTTTGTCAGCGTGAATTTATATCGCTGTCCGGCAATAGATGTCGAGCGTGTCGATGAGTATGGTGAGCTCCATAACTACATCGTTGAGCCGGTGGAAAAGGATGATGCAGGCTTTAACGTTAACGCCCCTGTTTATGGTGCAAGTTACGCAGCCATCGCTGATACCACACCTCAGCGCCGGAAAAAAGAGATGGATAAAACGGCTTGGGGAACGAGTGATCCTCTTGAGATTAAAAAGAGCCGCAAAGGTCGAGTTCGCCAGGTTGCATTTAACGGGGCGATTGATGCCATGGCCGATATCAAACAACAAACCCCGCCCAGTTTTATGCAGCGTAAAGGCCAGCCTTTACTTGTTGATATGCAAAATATTAATGAGCCACCATTATCGGAAATCAAAGCGTGGAAGCTATTAGCGGAATCCTTAAGCCTGAAAGGCGCAGCGTTACAACCTTATAAGGAGGCTCTCAAGCAAGCCTACCCAGCGGGCTTTACTCGTAAGCAAGTTGAACAGTTCATTAATGACTTAGGAGGCAATGATGCTTGTGCTCAAACAGCGGCTATATGAGGCTGGATATACCATAAGTGATCTTGCGGCGAAGATGTCATTTCAATACCCCATAGTGCATAGAGCCTTGCAACACGGCGTATTGCCCCAAAGGGAGCAAGCTCAATTTATGGATGAGGTTCACCACTTTTTACAACGCAAAGATATTGAAATAGAGGGTGTCTGGTCAGAGTCTGCCAACCCTGACCAGACGATACTCCAAACAAAACCACACGAAGACGAGTTAAATCTGGAGACTGTAATGCTAACACATGCCAGCTTAAAGCACTTTAAACTGTTTAAAAACCCATTCTTAAATGACATTCGTGAAGCCAAAGATGTCTATTTGAGCGAGGATAGTCGATATCTACTGGCGGCCATGCGCGATGCTGCAAGGCATCAAGGGATCTTAGCCTTAGTAGGTGATTCTGGTGCCGGTAAGAGCGTGTTGCGAAAACAGCTTCTGGAAGACCTCGCCCAAGATGGTGATGTTTCGGTGATTCAGCCTCGCATTATTGATAAATCTGTTGTCACTGCTGCAATGCTATGCGACGCCATTATTGAAGATATCAGTGAAGAAAAGCCTAAGCGATCAATGGAGGCCAAGGCCCGTCAAGTAGAAAGTCTGCTTAGGGTCGCGTCGAAAGGTGGTCAACGCCATGTGTTGATCATCGAAGAAGCCCATGACCTCAGCATCCCAGTTCTGAAGTATTTGAAACGCTTTTGGGAGTTGGAAGATGGCTTTTCCAAACTGTTAGGCATTGTGCTCATTGGTCAAACCGAATTAGCCATTAAGCTGAACGAGCGCAAGAACTACCAGTTAAGGGAGTTTATCCGCCGCTGTATGGTTGAGCATGTGCCTAACTTAGACGGTGAAATTAGCAATTACATTACCCACAAGTTTGATCGCGCTGGCGGCCAAATCAGCAAAATCATGACCGAAGATTGTGATGAAGCCATTAAAGCTCGCCTCACCACCAAAGAGAATGGCTTTAGCATGGTGTACCCGCAAATTGTTAATAACCTCGTATCCCGAGCCATGAACTTAGCCCAAGAGCTAGGAGAACCCGTTGTTACCGCAGAATTGATTAAGGAGTGCTAACCGATGAATCAACTGTTACTCGATGCGATTAACCAACATCAAAACCTACTGTTTATGGGCTGTGGTGGGACGGATGACATTGAAACAGGAATTGAATTGCTTGAGCTGTTGTCGTCACTCATTGATGAAACCAAGGATTTACACGCTATTTCACCTAAGTACATTGTTAGACAACTGAACTGTATTCAAATGTTGTTATCCGTTGGCTTAACCCAAGTTCGTGCCCGCCAAGCCACTCAACAGTAAAAAACGCCCTGAGCGCCATTTTAAGCGGGTCTAGCTTCGACTGCTTATCATGGCGCACTTTTTTTTAGTTAAACGCTTTAAGAAAGATTTAAACTGGATTTAAACGCTATTGCACTTGATGTTGTCACCGTGGTTGCTACGATGGCACTTGTTTCATGTGCTTTCAAATTAAAATGGATAACCTCAAATGGTAGATATGTCGATGGTAAGTGCAGCTTTAACCAGCATCAAAACAGCAGCGGATGTAGCTAAACTCATCAAAGATGGCGAGAAACAACTCGACCAAGCTGAGTTTAGGCTTAAATTGGCCGATCTGATTGGTAACTTAGCAGATGCAAGGATTGAAATCGCCAGCATTACCGAGCTATTAGCTGCTAAAGACACTGAAATAAGAAGACTTCAAGCCCAACTCGAATTAAAAGTAAAAGATAACCTTATCTGGGAAGAGCCTTTTTACTGGAAAATTACAGATGGTCAAAGAGACGGGCCTTTTTGCCAACAGTGTTTTGATGCCAGTAATAAACTCATTCGCTGCGTCAATAAAGGTTATCAGCAGGGAGTTTGGCACTGTCACACCTGCAAATCTGTGGTGACTGATGACTCTTACAATGAGGAATGGGCCGTTTAACCCATTACGTATTCGGTCAAGCTAAGTTTCGAGGTTATATGGCAAGTAATAAAAATCAGCATTATGTCCCTCAATGCTACCTACGGCAATTTTCAGTAAGCGATACAGGTTCCTCGATAAATCTATTCAATATAGACAGAAAAAAGTTCATCCAAGGGGCTCCGATCAAAAATCAGTGTTCAAAAAGTTACTTTTATGGAGATGATCTTACTCTTGAAAAGGCTTTTCAACCCACAGAAGGTCAGTATTCTTCGATTCTTAAACAAATCAAGTCAGCAGGGTACAAGTTATCTGAAGAGCATCGTGAGTTTTTAAAATGTTTTTGGCTTTTACAGTATTTAAGAACTGAGGCTGCTTCCCGGCGTGATATTGAGCTGACGGAAGGTATGAATGAAGCAATTGGCGATAAGGCTTATGCATACAGACTCGAGATGAAAGAGGCTGTACAAGAGTCAATTGCTAAGTTTCCAAAGGTCATTGAAACCCTAACAGATCTAAAAGTCTGCTTAATTAATAATAAAACTGCATTAGATTTCATTACTTCTGATGATCCTGCGGTCCTGACCAATCGATGGTATTTTCAGGATGCGCGAACAAAAGGTATGTCTTTTGGTCTAAGTTCTGCGGGTAACCTTTTGCTACTACCGTTAACAGATAAAATTTTGATGTTAGGCTATGATGGAAATGTTTATAACGCCTCTCATAAAAATGGCTGGGTAAATATGACTAATCAAGCAGATGTCAAGGCTATAAATGAACACCAATTACTAAATTGTCGAGCCAATGTTTTTGTGAGAAATCCCGAACATGCTACCCATGTTGCAGATTTATTCGATGCGGTAAAAGTAAACAAGCCTAGACTTAGACACAAGATAAACTATGCCATTTTTGATGGAATTGGAAATAATGGTGATGAGCATTTTAAAGTCGCAGATAAAGAGCAGTTTCGAAAACACGAGAAATCACTAATGCATTGCCAAGTTATAAATGCGTCTCCTAGGATGTGGCCATCGGTTCTTCAGTGGAGACTAAAAGGTTTCGCTTATTTCAATAACTCTGGTGCAGGTTATATACGTCAGGCAGCTGCATTTGGGAAAGCTAATGCTTCAGAGTTTAAAAAGGTAAAAATTCGTTGATGCGATAGTTAATCCTTCATAATTAAAGCCTCTCTTTCCTGAAATATTTCTTATCCTGAAAACCTTCCCGATATCATCTAATAAGGGCTACAAACACCGTCTACTTGGAATGTGTGATGCCCTTAAATGATAAACAACTCGACCTCGATTCGCTTAATACTCAGCAGTTAAATCAACTTAAGCGGAAATGGCCTAAGAACTTGGCCGTTCTAGTGAGCATTGTTGACAACCGCTTAGCCAGAGAAAAGCTCAATAAGCCGCTTTTAGCTGAAAAGCTCATTACTGACATTTCTTTTTATCTTGGTGGCCGTGACATTTATTTGCCCCGTGGCGGCACATTAGCGCTTTTCTTGCGCAATGTTCGTATCTATCAAGCTTTTAATGGGCGGAACACTCATGAACTGGCGATGGAATACCAACTAACGACACGTCAAATAGATAATGTTATCAAACAAGTACGAGAGACAATTCGCCAGTCCAGTATTAACATTGAAAATAACTAAATTGTTTTTCAGCAACAAAGCTCAAGCTTTTTAAGGAAGAACCTATGTGCCTGTATCGTCGATATCAGAGAAAACAAATGGCCCGTTATCAGAATCGGAACCAACGTTTATCGCGAATGCTCTTTTTATGTGGGGAAAAGTCTCAAGGAGAACGTTCTTGGGCGCATAGCATGCAAAACAGACGCAAGCATTAACTAAACTGGATGGTAACTTACGCCCATATCAAAGCTTTTGCTCTCCAACAAACTGTATATTTTGGCTTTAAATAAGGAAGTACAATGAAAGAATCAATCTCACAGCTCGTAGATGCCACAAAGCATGCTAAATCAACCTATGAGAATAATGAAAGAGAAATAGAACGTCTTGAAAACAGCACCTTACCAGCGCTACAAGAAGACTTACTGCCATTAAAAGGAAATTTACAAATAGCTAATTTGGCTTTGAATAAAGCCATTTCTGCCGATGAGCTTAAATTGGCAAAAGCCAAGTTAAACAGCCTTAAAGAGCAGTGTTCCGATATAGAAACATTAATAACTAATGCCGAAAGAAAAATCACAGCGAACAAAAATACGCGAAATCATCTTCACAATGAATTTCTAAGAGCAAGGACAGCTTTGGCTGCTGTACTTATTGAGCAATATTTGGCAGAGCTTATCGAAATCCCAAAGGAGTACAGCAGCAAAATTTATAAGTTGCTCGCTTTGTCTAGGGTGTGTGGTTTTAGTGCCGGATATGACTTTGCACAGGTATTTCGCCTGGCTAATCTCAAAGTAGATGATGAGCTTGTCAGTGAGGCCTACAATGGCATCGAAGACGAGCTAGATTTCCCCCTAAGGGAGCGATAAAACGTATGGTCAGCCTCGTTATTGCGAGAAAAAATCAATAACGAGGCTGGTCTGAACTAGTACAATTAAGGAGTCTCTATCTAAACTAAGTAGCAACTTGCTGAAGCCGAGTCTACTTTTGATGACTGTTCTCGCCTCATCACTAACTGTAAGCGTACGCTCAGCCATTGGCAGGGGGTTGGTTCGCAGCAATCTACTTATAAGGGGCGTTGTTGACTAAAAGCATTTTTCACTGCTGCATGCATTCGAACGGTGTTGAATTCTCATTCAACAGGCCACTATGGCGCTTACAAAAGTATTAGCCACAGAGAAAAAATCTGTCAGATTGTTCTAAACTGCGCAGTTGTGCTTTTGTTCAACAACGCCCTTATAAGGTAAAGCAGGCCAAAAGCTTAATGTGGCGTCTAAAGCACGAACAAGTAATGAGCACTTTCCCTGCTTCACTATCAGACGAGTTGCGTATTGGTATTCAACAACTGATTGCCATTCACACCTTAAATGATGGGGCCAGCAACCTTGCTTCGTATGGTCACTTCATTAAACAAATCTACACGACGGTAGATCCCGCCGAACTGGAAGCGACAAATGCAACAATGTTGGCCGATATGGGGCTGTAGGACTAAAGCAAGTTTTGGCAGAAGGTCAAAGTGGTTTATGGTTGGTGTGGGACCTTCTGCCTTTTTATCACCACATCAATGTTATATCTGTGGCGATGTTGAAATCCCGTTTAACGTAGTGAGCCTCGGATGGACATTGACCATTCAGCAGCACTCGTTCCCAGAACTCTTTAGGAAATGCATCTTCGAGATAGAGATACTTGCAGATATACACTAGATCACTTCTCGACCAAGAATACCCGCCGAATTCACCAGGTCTTGCAGCCCCGCTGATACCAAACTCATCTTCAATATCATAAAACGTAGTTTCTTCACTGTGGTCGTACAGCTGAAGCAGACGGTCATAAACAATCTCTACCTTAGCTTTTGGTACACTAAAAACGTCTGAATAAATTTCGTGCGGTCTTGTCATAACGCTACCATCAGAATCACTTAACAATGGATATACGCCTTCCCACCAAGCAAAAAGGTAAGCGGAGTTAAACTCCTCGTAATGAAGTCCCAAGTGAAGTATCTGGAGTCTTTGCTGAATAAATTGAGCTAACATAAGCGACTTGAAGTCCATAAATATCCCTTGATGAAGTTTGAATTCTCATCAGGCTAAGCGATATTTCTTGTCGACGGAAGGGGAATTCGTGCCAAATTTGTACTCTGACACGTTCAAAAAGTGGAATTATTTAAAATTGATTTATCGTGAAAATCTGCCGAATTTATCGCGCTACAGATCAAAGAGTGATGGCACTCTACCGCCGCGTGACAAAATGGCCACTCGGCCATAAAATTTTTTCCCTCATGGTGTCTCGCATGGCACCCTATTTCGCTACCGTTAAGCCCCTCATCACAGAGCTCAGACCCAACTACTGCCAGGTGCTGGTACGTAAACGCAAGTCAGTACAAAACCATATCGGCACTGTACACGTGATCGCCATCTGTAATGGCCTGGAGATGGCCATGGGCACCATGGCCGAGGCCTCGATTCCGTCTCACTTACGCTGGATCCCCAAAGGCATGAGCGTCGACTATACCGCCAAGGCCGGCAGCGATATCCGCTGTATCGCCGAGGTGACGCCTGAGCAGTGGGTCGAAGGCGATATGCGGGTATCTGTTACCGCACTGGATGAAAATGACGTAGTGGTAGTCAAGGGGCACATCAAGCTGTGGATCTCCCTCAAGCCAGCCAAGAAATGATCTCAATTCTATGAGGCCATAGTGCTAGGGCCTGTTTATCTTTCGCATTCATTTTTGCAGCACTCTGTATTGATTTTATACAAGGCGGAGCGATTGTAATCTAGTGCACTACATCAATGAGCGATAACGCAGTAGAAAAATGATACAGACGCTGCCCTCAGGGTTCGTCTGTATCCGTCCGGAGAACTGCACCTAGCCGAGTTTTGCATTCCAGGGTAGCAAGTGTTCTAGACACTCGGGCTTAAGTGACAACTGCTCAAGGCAGTACATCAAGTAATCGAAGGGCGTCAACCCATTCGCCTTGGCGGTTTCGATCACACTGTACAGTATGGCACTCGCGTTCGCACCATTGGCCGTATTGGCAAATAGCCAGTTCTTCCGCCCAATGACGAACGGTTTTATCGCTCTCTCGGCGCGA
>NZ_JAKEVJ010000065.1:0-21368 GCF_022398425.1 Shewanella sp. Isolate7
ATCTTCAATTTATTGCGCTGTCGATTACAGAAAACAAACAAGTGCCCATTACAGGGCTCTTGTCGCAAGCTATAAGCAACAATGTTACTCAAACCATCTATCGACTTGCGCATATCAGTGATGCCGCATATCAAAGTGACATCAAGCCGGGTACTGTTATTAAACATATTGTCCTCCTATAAATCAGAAGAACAATGATGGTGGCTGATAGCTAAAATATGAAGGTGCAGTTTGTCGGACGCTTACATTAATCCCAATCAACCTATCCAAAATATGCTCTCCATCCATGCGGATGCCATTGTGCTCATATTCTGAGGTGAGCCAGTACCTCAGGTTCCCCACCTGAGCGGCGGTCTCCAGGCTGTAATTCATTTCCACAAACATATCTTCGCTATAGATGGCCGCGGCCACAGGCACCTGGTTGTCGGCGAGTTTCGCCGGATCGTACAGCATGGGCCAGTCGGCCTTGTCGGCCAGCAGGTGGGCGGCGTGTTTCAGCGGTTTGAGGTTGGTGAACTGATCGAAAAACCAGGGATAGACCATCTCGCCGGTGAACAGGAAGGGCTTGTCTGCCTGGTAGTTAAACTCATCATAGCTTTGTCTTACCCGCTGGGCTGCCCAGCTCGAGGCGCCTTGCTGACAATAGATGCTCTCGTGCAGCAGGGCGAAGATGGGGTTGGTGTTAAAGTCCAGCAGCTGGCAGAAGTGGGCCAAGAACAGCGGATTAACCTGAGTGCCCTGGGCGGTGTCGATGAGCGCCTGCTCCAGCAGGTAATAGACAGGCTCGCCGCCTTGCTCCATGCCGATGTTGATTCCCAGTAGCTGCAACATCTCTACTGTGAGTCGCTCGCCGGTGGCGATCCGCACCTCGTTCTCTTGTATATAGGTCGCCAGGCGTTTCACCAAGTCCTGCGCGTCGGGGAATCGGGCGAAGAAGTCCTGGTTCTTGGCCAGCACTCGCTTGTAGGTGGCCTGATAGACCTCATCGGCGCTGCGGGTGAGCGAGGGGATGCCGCCCGTGATATAGGCCTCAATCAGACCTTGAGGCGCATCGTTTAAGTATTTGAGTACGCAGAAGCCGCCGAAGCTCTGGCCGAGTATGCTCCATTTTTCATCGCCTATCAGCTGCGCGCGGATAAGCTCGGCATCCTTGATGATGCTGTCGGCGCGAAAATGGCTCAGGTAGTCGGCCTGGGCCTGTGAGTCGAGGTGCGCGAGTGAAACATAGTTGATGGGGCTCGACAGGCCTGTGCCGCGCTGATCCAGCAGCAATACGCGATACTCCTGTAGGGCGCGCTTTATCCAGCCGCCGTTTGCCGCGGGCCGGATGGCGCCAAAGCCAGGGCCACCCTGGAAATAGACCAGATAAGGCAGCTGGCTGTCTTTGTGTTCTGGGGCCACGAGTTCGCGGGCGAACACCTCGATGGTTTCGCCATCCTTTGCATTGTGATTCAGTGGCAGAGAAAATTGATGTTTGCGGCAGTGGATGCCGGCGAGGCGTTGAAGGTCTGACATGATGAGCCTTTATTGTAAATTTTATGCGCCAGTGTGAGGCAATGGGGTACTAAATGACGCGGATAGGTTATCCTAGATCAATCTTTTTGTCAGTGCCGTTAGTGAATCCCACCGCGATCACTTAATCTATGCCGAGGTGGATGAAAGTGGAAAGAATAAGATGAAGTATCAAATTGTGCCTGTGACGCCTTTTCAGCAAAATTGCAGCATCATCTGGTGCGAAAAAACCAAGCAGGCCGCTGTGGTCGACCCCGGCGGCGACATAGAGCGCATCCAGCAGCAGCTGACGCAACATGGCCTGACGCTAGAGAAAATACTGCTAACCCATGGGCATATCGACCATGTGGGCGGCGCCAAGGCGCTGGCGGATGCCACGGGCGTGCCCATTATTGGCCCTCACAAGGATGATGCCTTCTGGCTCGAGACCCTGCCGCAACAGAGCAAGCACTTTGGTTTTATGCCGGTCGCGGCCTTTGCACCTGCGCAGTATCTTTGTTCGGGCGATAGGGTTAGCGTCGGCGAGCAGACCTTAGAGGTGCTGCATTGTCCAGGACATACGCCGGGCCACATCGTATTTTACAGCGAGCCCGATAAGCTGGCCTGGGTGGGGGATGTGCTGTTTAAGGGCTCCATCGGCCGCACCGATTTTCCTCAGTCGAGTCATCAGGCGCTGATCCACTCCATCACTCAGGTGCTCTGGCCCCTGGGACGTGAGGTGAGTTTCATTCCGGGCCATGGGCCTGTCTCGACCTTCGGCGCCGAGCGACAACAAAACCCCTTCGTGGCGGATCAACTGCTGAACTGATCGGGTTATCTGTTAGTTAAACTGCGCGGCTCGCTCGGGCCGCGTTTCCTTTATGTGAAATCTTTTGCAACGCTTTGCGTCTGTTTTCTTATTTCCGTGTCTGCTAGGTTAGGTCATTAGCATTTGTTAATTGCTTAATTTTTATAACAGACTTGTTTGAGAGACACGGAATATGTCACATCACATCGAAGATCTGCTTAACGCCTGGTCGGCGGCGCCCCACGATGATTGGGTGCTGGCCGTGGTCACTCATGTAGAGGGCTCAGCCTACCGCAAGGTGGGTGCCATGATGCTGATCCATGGCATGGGCAAGAGTGTCGGACTCGTCAGCGGCGGCTGCCTGGAGGCTGACTTGCGTCGCCGCGCCCAGCGGCTCATTCAGACGGAGCAGGCGGCCAGCGTCTGCTATGACGCCTCTGATGAAACCGATGCCAGCTATCAGCTGGGATGTGGCGGGCTGATACGGCTTATGTTGGTGCCCCTGTGCGCCGCCAATCATTATCTACATTTTCACGCCTTAAAAGATGCCCTGGCGACACGGGGGCAATGTCATTATCAGCTGCCACTCATCGATGAATCTCTATTGCCTGGTGCCCCGAGTGCGCTGAGCGTCCAGGTGTGGTGCGACCAACGTGCCGTGGATGATGCCCATGGCGGCTGTCAACTGAGCGACTTTTCCCGCCCCGGCGTCCTACCGGGTGAGCTAGCCAGTCTTATCATTCCCCTGCGCGAGCGGCATCGTATCGCCATCTTTGGCGGCGGCCTGGATGCCCAGCCCGTGTGTCAAATTGCCCAGCAGTTGGGCTGGCGAGTGGATGTTGTCGACCGGCGCACCAGCTATGCCAGGGAGTATGATTTTGTCGGCGCCAACATCATCAAGCAGCCAGTTAATGAGCTGCCCCAGAATTTCTGGACCCGTCTCGATGGTGCCATAGTCATGCAGCATAACCTAGAGCTGGATGCCCAGGCCGTTGCGGCAATTCATCAACACGCGCAGCAGCTTAGCTACCTGGCGCTGCTGGGTCCTGGCCACAGACGTGACAGGGTGTTGGCCCTTGCCGGGCTCGACGCGACAAGCTTTAACGCCTATTTCTCGGCGCCGGCCGGCCTGGTGTTAGGGGGCGAGCTGCCGGCTTCGATCGCGCTCTCTATATTGTCCGAATGCCACGGCGTGCTGCACGGCGCCAAACGCATCGCCCTCAAAGAGGTGATGGCATGAAGGTGGATACCTGTATCGAAGGCAAGGTGATGATAGCCCTGTTGGCCGCCGGTGAGAGTCGTCGCTTCGGCGGCGTGAAGCTGGCGCAATCTCTGTCTAGTGAAGCCAATGAACTGGCATGCGAACTGGCATGCGAACTGGCATGCGAACAGGCTGGTGCCCCTTTAATCAGCCAGTCCTCAGAGACCCTTATCGGCCATCAATACCAAGCACTGAATGAGGTTGCGAACAGGCTTGGGGCCATTCTGGTGGTGGTCACCGGCGCCCATCACCAGGCGATCGCCAGTTGCCTGCCGCCATCGGTAACCTTGCTGCATAACTCAGATTGGCAAGGGGGGCTTGGGCACTCGATTGCCGCCGCGGCCCGGGAGGCCAAGGCGCGCCGGGCCGAGTCCCTGCTGATCGCCCTTGGGGATCAGGTATTGCTTGATACTGAGGATTACCTGGCGCTGTTTGGCGCGCGCTGCAGGGCAAATATGCGGGTTTGTGCCTATTATGAGTTAACCCTAGGGCCGCCCGCGCTGTTTCATTATGACGATTTTGAGGCGCTTTCTGGGTTAAGCGGCGATCGCGGTGCCAAAGGGCTCTTGTCCCGGCGCTACCAAGAGGGCGCCCTTATCGCCATGGCGATGCCTGATGCCAGCGTCGATATCGATACCCGATCTGAGTTAGTGGCCTATCGGGCGAGGCGTAGCGAATGCGCTAACGACAATTGAGCGCCCGATAGCCATCTAGCGGGTTTAAGCCCGGCAGATGCAGGCTAAACAAGCACATTCAAGCTAAGCCTGTGCAAGCTAATCCTGTGGAAGCTAAGTCTATGAAAAATCAGCTTTTACAATCCGGGCTGTACCAAATGCTTTTTTACAAAATAAGTTACTAAAAATAAGGCCGTTAACCTTACCCCTTTGGTCAACAAGGAGAAACCGATGTCCCAATCTCAACTCGGACTCAAGATAAATGGAAAAGATTACACCTTAGATGCCGATCCCAACATGCCCGTGCTCTGGGCCATCAGAGATCTCCTCGGGCTGACAGGCACCAAGTATGGCTGCGGCGCGGGGCTGTGCGGCGCCTGCACCATACATGTGGATGGCGAGCCCGCCAGGGCCTGCCTGACCAGCCTAAAGCAGGTACAGGGCAAGCGGGTGACCACTATCGAGGGGCTCAAGGCCGATGGCCTCAAGCAGGCCTGGCGCGACAACAACGTGCCCCAGTGTGGCTACTGTCAGGCGGGGCAACTCATGTCGGCCGCGGCCTTGCTGAGCCAGTATCCTCAGCCCGATGATACCCAGATCGAGGAGGCCATGGTGGGCAATCTCTGTCGCTGCGGCACCTATACCCGCATCAAGGCGGCGATCAAGCAGGCGAGTGCTACAGCCGAACGTGTAGCCAGCACAAGGGAGGTGGAGGCATGAGTCAGTTCAGCGCGGTACAAAATTTTAGTCGCCGGGATGTGTTAAAGCTGTTTGGCGCCGCCGGTGGCGGTCTGGCCCTCGGTGGCAGCGGCCTGGCCTGGAGCCCGATGGCGCTGGCACAAGACGGCGAGGCGCGCCTCAACCTGTTTATTGCCATAGGCGAGGATGACAAGGTGTATCTCACCTGCCACCGCTCCGAGATGGGGCAGGGGATCCGCACCGGCATTCCTCAGGTGTTGGCCGATGAACTGGGCGCCGATTGGGACAAGGTCGTGGTGGTGCAGGGGCTGGCCGATAAGCGTTACGGCAGTCAGAACACCGATGGCTCACGCAGCATACGCAAGGGCTTCGACAAGATGCGTGAGATGGGCGCCATGGCGCGTACCATGCTGGAGCAGGCCGCGGCCGAGCGCTTGAAGGTACCGGTGGCCGAGCTGCACACAGCCGATAACAAAGTGCATCACCAGGCCTCTGGTCGCAGCTTAAGCTTTGGCGAGCTGGCGATGGCGGCGGCCAAGTTGCCCCTGCCCGAGGTGAAAGGGCTTAAGCTCAAGTCCGCCAAGGCCTTTACCCATATCGGCAAGGGCCACACCATAGTCGACATGGAGGCGATATTAGACGGCAGCGCCGAGTATGGTTTCGATATCCAGCTCGATAACATGCTCTATGCCAGCATAGTGCGTCCGCCCGTATTGGGCAGCAAGCTGGCCAAGCTTGACGACAAGGCCGCGAGAGCCGTTGCGGGCGTGGTGGATGTTATTACTCTGCCTGGACATCAGGGCGCCCCAAGCTTCCAACCTTTAGGCGGCGTAGCCGTGCTGGCCACCAACTCCTGGAGTGCGGCCCAGGGACGTAAGGCGCTTAAGATCGTCTGGAGTGAATCACCAAACGATGATCATGACTCCGGCGCCTATCTTGCGCAGCTTAAGCAGGCGGTGCAAAAGCCTGGTAAGGCGGTAAGACAACAGGGGGAGCAGACCCAGAGCTGGCCCGTGGATAAGACCATAGAGGCGGTCTACAGCGTGCCCTATCTGGCCCATGCCATGATGGAGCCGCCAGCGGCAGCCGCGAGTGTCACCGACAAGGGCGTGGAGATCTGGGCATCGACCCAGACGCCCCAGAGTGCTCAGGGCACAGTGGCAGCGGCGCTGGGGCTGAAGGCCGAACAGGTGACTGTGCATGTGACGCTGCTTGGCGGCGCCTTTGGTCGTAAGTCCAAGCCCGACTTCTGCGTCGAGGCGGCGCTGCTGTCTCGCCAGGCGGGGCGGCCGGTCAAGGTCTGCTGGAGCCGCGAGGATGAGCTGCAAAACGGCTACCTGCACGCCATCAGTGCCCAGTATTTCAAGGCCAGGGTGGGCGACAAGGGGGTCGAGGCTATGCTGCAGCGCACCGGCTTCCCCAGCATCAGTTCTACCTTCGCCGAGGGGGTGGATGAACCCAGCGCCTCGGAGCTGGATCTGGGTTTCGTCGATGTGCCGCTGGCAATCGACAGCCTGCGCTGTGAGTCGGTGAAGGCCAGCGCCCATACCCGTATCGGCTGGATGCGCTCGGTATGCAACATTCAGCATGGCTTCGGCATAGGGGTATTTGTCGATGAGCTGGCGGTGAAACGCGACCTGGACATCTTTAGCATGTGGCGCGAGCTACTGGGCAAGAACAGGCAAGAGACCTTTAGCGATCAAGAGTTTAACTACGGCAACTATGGTGAGACCCTGGCCCGTCACCCAGTGGACACCGCCCGTTATAAGGGGGTGATCTCAGCAGTGGAGCAGAAGGTGAAGCAGCTGCCCAAGCCCGAGGCGGGACAAGGCTGGGGCTTCGCGGTGCATCGCAGCTTTACCGCCTATGTGGCGGCCGCGAGTCTGGTGGAGGTGAGCGAGGATAAGCAGCTTAAGGTGCTCAAGACCATCATCGCCATCGACGCCGGTACCCTGGTTAACCCTGACAGGGTGGCCTCTCAGCTCGAAGGTGCTGTGATGTTTGGCTTGAGCATCGCCCTGATGGGGCGGATTAGCTTTAAGGATGGCCGGGTGGAGCAGTCTAATTTTCATGACTATCCGCTGCTGCGCCTGAGTCAATGCCCTGAGATAGAGACCATCTTAGTGCCATCTGAGGCGCCGCCGGCCGGGGTGGGCGAGCCTGGAGTGCCGCCCATTGCGCCCAGTATCGTCAACGCCATCTACGCCGCCAGTGGCGTGCGGATCCGCGATCTGCCCTTGAGCGATCATTTCAAGATCTAGTCGCTATCCATAGATACGCTGTAGACCATTAGAGCCAGTCGTTATATCGACTGGCTTTTTTATCACCACGCTTATGCCATTGTTAAGCGATTTTTTTGTTCTTTTACTACAAATGACGTCAAATTTTCAATTCAATAACATTTAATCCGGTTTATTTGGCCTAGATCCTGTTTTTGTCATTCATTTTGGAGTAATTTAACCAAAAATAATATTCCAATGTAATGAGGGGTCATACATGGAAAATCGTATGCAGGTCGCATTGTCTGCAGGGTTACTTGCTGCCGTTTGGGCAGGGGGCGCCGATGCATTTCACTTAGTCACTTGGGTTGGCTTTCTCGCGTGTAGCACCTTCTTCGCTCAGCCAAAGGCGGGTTTTCAAGGGGTGCTGATGACTTGGTTCACCAATCTCTCCGGCGTGTTCTGGGCCTGGGTGGTGATTTCTGGTAGCAGTTATTTCGAGACGCCACTGGTGGGTTACCTGTTAACGGGTGTCGTCACCAGCCTGATGTGCCTGCAAGCCAGCTATCAGCGACTCGCCTTCATTCCTGGCGCCTTCATCGGCTGCTGCATCACCTTCGCCCTAGGCGGCGATCTGGCGGCCATCCTGCCGCCGCTGGTTATCGGCGCGCTCCTAGGTTATGCCATGACGCTACTGACGGGGCAGATGGTGGCCTTTACCGCTAAGACCATACCCGCGATAAAGTTACGCCTAATCAAGGCTCAAGAATAAAAACTGTGCTTAACTTGATTTGGTAGAACCAAAGAAATCGTCAATTTAGTCTGATAAACAAGTGGGTTTCCATGAAAGCTATCCAGTTTAGAAAGATAGATGCCTTGCTGATCAAACTCAGCCTTAACGGTAAATTTTGGGTGGTCTGCACTATGGTGACGGCCATTACCCTGACCATCGCCTTGCTGAACTTAAACGCCGCCACCAACCAGCTGCATGCCGGGTCGGCGGCCAGGGTGCAGGCCAGCGTCGACAGCTATGCCAGGGTCGCCAGCCAGATGGGCTTAAAAGGCGAGGCGCTAGGGCGTTTTGCTCAGGATAACGGTCTGAGACTGGCATCGAGCGACGAGCAATCGCGCCGAGGCTATAATGTGACCGCCAGTGCACCGGTCGCGGGGCAATATTTGCAGCTGAGTCAGGATGTCACCGCCTGGGAGGCCGAAGGCAAGCGCGATGCCTGGTGGATGCTGTGGGTAGCCTTGATCGCCCTCTATCCTCTGTATCAGCTGAGTTACTGGATCTCCACCTCATTGGGTGGTGGCCTGTGGGACATGTATATCGCCATTAAGCGGTTGGCCGATGGCGATCTCTCCTTTAGGCTGAATTTCTTTGGTAAGGATGACTTTAGCCTTATCGCCCGCGAGATCGATCGCAGCGCCGATAACATGAGTGAGATGGTCAAGGCCATAGGCAACAATGCCCAGACGCTGGCCAATGCCTCCGATGAGTTTAATCAGCAGGCGAAGCAGAATGATGAGCTGGCGCAATTTCAGCATCAGTTTCTCGACACTGTCGCCGTGGCGATGGATCAGATGACCGCCGCAATCGAAGAGGTGTCCCATAATGCGGCCAACACCTCAGATCATACCAAGCATAATGCGACGGCCGCGGCCGACAGTAAGCAGCGGATCGCCGAGGCGGTGCGTCGTATCGGTCAGCTGACAGGCCAGATAGATGCGGCTTCCAGCGCGGTGGAGCAGCTGTCGGGCAATGCCACTGAGATTGGCGCCGTGGTCACCACCATTAACGGCATCTCTGAGCAGACTAACCTGTTGGCGCTCAACGCGGCAATCGAGGCGGCGCGCGCCGGCGAGCAGGGCCGAGGCTTTGCCGTGGTGGCCGATGAGGTGCGTACCCTGGCCGGACGCACTCAGCAGGCGACGGTGGAGATCCAGTCGATGATCGAAGGCCTGCAGTCTGGCTCGGGCCAATTGGCCGATATCACCCATGAGATTGTGGAGCAGGCCGAGCTTGGCCGGTCCGCTATCGAGTCGGTCGGCAGCGACGTCGATACCATGGCCGATTCTATCGATCAGGTGTTCGATATGAGTTCGCAAATTGCCGCATCGGCAGAGGAGCAGAGCGTGTCGGCGCGGGATATCGCCTCTCAGCTCAATGAGATCCGCGATCAGTCCCAGACCATCAAGGAGACCGCAGAGCGCTCGGTGATCCTGGCCAGTGAGTTGCAGCAGTCTTCGGCCGAGCTGGATGGGATCCTGTCACAGTATCGCTTGCAGTAGTTAGGCTGCCATACCCAATAAAAAAGGCGCTCATGGCGCCTTTTTTATTGCTGACAGAATTAGTCTTGGAAGCTGCTCCAGATCGGGGCATGATCCGACGGTTTCTCGATACCGCGCAGATCATAATCTACGTCAGATTCGGTCAGGCGCTCCGCCAGAGAGGGGGTCGCCAGGATCACGTCGATACGTAGGCCACGGTTGTCGTCGAAGCCCTTGCTGCGATAGTCGAACCAGGAGTAGCGCTCGCTGCGTGCCGGATGCAGCTGACGGAAGGTGTCAATCAGTCCCCAGTCCAGCAGGGTTTGTAGCCACTGACGCTCTTCGGGCTGGAAGCTGCACTTGCCTGTCTTCAACCAACGCTTGGCGTTGGCTTCGCCGATGCCGATATCCAGATCGATAGGCGAGATGTTGATGTCGCCTATGATGGCGATATCTTCATCCGGGCTGTGATGCTGCTGCAGATACTGCATCAGATCCTGGTAGAACTTGCGCTTGGCCGGGTACTTGGTCTCATGGCTGATGTTCTCGCCCTGGGGAAAGTAGCCGTTAAGTACCGTCAGTTGACGGCCGTAGGCCTGGGTAAAGGTGCCCATGATCATTCGGCGTTGTGCCTCTTCATCATCTGTGGGGAAACCTTTCTGAACCTTGACCGGGGCCTGCTTAGAGAGCATGGCGACGCCATAGTGGGCCTTGCCGCCATGGTAGTGTACCTGATAGCCCATGGCTTCTACTTCGGCCAGCGGAAAGGCCTCGTCGTGCACCTTGGTCTCCTGCAGGCCAATGATATCCGGGCTGTGAGTGTCGATCAGCGCCTGTAGCTGATGCAGTCTGGCCCTGAGACCATTGATGTTAAATGAAACAATTTTCAAGAGCTTGCTTCCTAAATATTGGTGTTAAGGGAGTACGCGCTTAAAGGGTTTTACGATGACGCTCTGGTAGACACCGGCGACTACATAAGGGTCTTGGTCTGCCCAGGCCTGAGCCGCTTCCAGTGAGTCGAACTCGGCGACCACTAGTGAGCCGGTGAAGCCTGCTTCACCCGGGTTGTCGCTGTCGATGGCTGGATGTGGACCGGCGATCATCAGGCGACCCTCGTCAGACAGCGCCTGCAGGCGTGCCAAGTGATCAGGACGGGCTTGAAGGCGTTTTTCTAAGCTGTTTTCAACATCTTGAGATGAGATCATGTACCACATTATTTGAGTTCCTTTTTATGTTCTTCAGGCATATGTTTGTAGAGGTAAACCACAGTGACTACTGTGTTGATCAGTGTCAGAGCCGTCAGGCCAAACACCTTGAAATTGACCCAGGTTTCCTGAGACAGGTTAAAGGCGACATAGATGTTCACCAGACCGCAGGCAAGGAAGAAGGTGACCCAGTACCAGGTGACCCGAGACCAGATTTTGTCGTCGACAATCAGCTCCTTACCCAACATCCCCTTGAGGATAGGCTTATTCAGATATTGACTCACGGCCAGCGCGGTGGCGAACAGGGCATAGACCACTGTCACTTTCCATTTGATAAAGGCGTCGTCATGCAAGACTAAGGTGAGGGTGCCGAAGAAGCTCACCATGGCGAAGGTGATCAGGTGCATCTTCTCTATCTTCTTATAGAGGAGATAGGTGACGATCAACTGCAGTGCGGTGGCCGCTATCAGGGCGCCGCTGGCGATATAGATGTCGAAAAACTTATAGACGGCGAAAAAGATCACCAGAGGGAGAAAGTCGAGCAGTTGTTTCATGTAGGCAAGTTCACCAAACAAGGAAGTAAGATGGCTGGCAGTGTAACATGCCTCTTGGGTGGGGCAAACGGTGCGGCGCGGTGAAACCGGCGCAAATGCGATGAAATTTCCTTAATCTGGGTTAGCGCACACACAGGTTTTATTGTCGCTGTTGCTCTTTTGGGCAATCACGCAGCTGGGATATTGTGATTGTTTACTCTATGTTAATGATTATTGATGAGATTTTTGATTTACCTCAAATCTTGATGATTTTGAAACGCAGTTTTTTGTTAAAGCTTGTGTTACATTTTTGCAGATGATGCCAAGCTGTTTATGTGGGCCTTGGCGCATCACAGCAAGCAGTGAATTTCCTCCTGGGGGCGGGCGTACAGCATATGATAGTGGAACTGGATGTTTCGGAATTGACCGTTGGTATGTATGTGGTTGAGATCACTCAGCCCAAGGGCAAGTTTCAACTGGCGGAGCAGGGATGGATCAATAAACAACAGGTGATAGACGGATTTAAGCACAAAGGCATCGAAAAGTTATTGGTCGATGCCAGTAAGCGACGCGTGCCGCAAACCGCTCCGGCTCAGGAAAAGCAAGCTAGGCAGATAGCGCCTTCCGGGGCAGCAAAGCAGACTCTTGGGTTTTTTAAACGGCGATTGACCGAGGCCAAGCAGTTGTTTAATGAGTCGAAGGCGATACAGAGACGCCTGTTCGACGATGCGCAAAATGGCGTGCCCCTGACCCTTGAACCGGTAAAACGGGTCACCGAGCAGTCTATCGAGGCGATATTTGATAATCCCGATGCGCTGGCCTGCGTGATCAACATACGCCATAAGGATCAGTACCTGCTGGAGCACTCGGTGGCCGTGTCTGTGCTGATGACGATTTTTGCCTGCTACCTCAAGATAGATAAAGAGATAGTGCGAGAGCTGGCGATCGGCGCCTTCTTACACGATGTGGGTAAGATCATGATCTCCCCCAGCATACTCGACAAGCCGGGCCGGTTAACGGCCGAGGAGTTCGAGGTGATGAAGACCCATGCCAATCACTCCATCAGTATCATAGAGAATACCCCCAACATCAGCCCCCTCAGCCTGGAGGTGGCCAGGCTTCACCATGAGAAGCTAAACGGTAAGGGGTATCCTTTTGGCGTCTCTGCCGAGGCGATCTCCCGTTACGGGCGGATGATCGCCATCTGTGACATCTTCGACGCCCTGACCGCCAATCGCTGTTACAAGGCGGGTTATCCTCAGGTGAAGGCCTTTAGCATCCTAAGGGCGCTAGGGGAAAATAATGAGCTGGATAGTGAGTTGGTGGATCATTTCATCAAGTGTATGGGGGTCTATCCCGTGGGCTCACTGGTACAACTGGAGTCCAATCGACTGGCGATTGTCGAGAGTCATAACCAGCATGATCCCATTCGTCCCAATGTGAAGCCTTTTTACTGCCTCAATCCCAATCACTTCGAGGTCTCGGCCAATATCGATTTGGCGGCGATGCGCGATGACATCATAGTGAAGAATGTGCGCGCCGATGACTTCGATCTCAATATGGATGAGATCATCGAATTTCTCTCCCACGAGGGCTAGGGCCTGTTTATCTTGCAGGTTTAATTTTTGTTCGATCTAAACGCGTTTTGCTCAAGGCGCATGCGGTGCGGCATAGTTATTCTATGTAAATAGCAGGCAACAAAGGGCAAGGCGCGTTTAGATGAACCCTTCGGGCAGCTTTTGTAGGCCATTTCTACGGCGTTATCGCCCGCTCATGTAGAATAACTACACTATACGGACTCTGCCTTGTATAAATAACCTACAAAATGCTGCAGAAACAAACAGGAAAGGTCAACAGGCCCTAGGGCTGTGCTATTGAAAGCCGAGGTGATTCAATTGCAGTTCGAACTCTCCGGTCTGGCCTTCGCCAATCAGCAGGCCGACGGCGACTAGCTGGGTGAAATCTGGATGGGGGCGATCTGGATAGTCGCTGCCGCGAAAGGTCTCGATAAAGTCCTCAGGCGCAAATGACCAGCGTTGCTCCTTAGCCGTCTGGGTCGCAAAGTTGGCCTTGTACCCCACCAATTGCCCCTGTTTTAGCACTTTTAGCCTGAGCTGATAGCGCTTGCCATCGCCCAGGGCTGAAAGGTTTATTCGACTTGGACTGCCTTGCTGCACCAGGTGTTGCTCTTCCTGGTTCAGGGTGCGTGACACCGATGCAAAGCCGCCGTTGTTTTCCAAAGACACCTTGCCGCTGAAGCGCAGCTTATGGGGTTGCCCCTCGCCGACGACTTCACTTAACTGACTCTGGGAACGCCCGCCCATCACGCCGTCGTTGATGATCTGCCAGTGGCCGGGGTGACTCAATAAGGCTAGTGTGTGCATCTTAGTCTCGGCTCCTTGGGTTGTAATAAGGCTCATGGGTAGCAGGATACTCGCCAATGACAGGCTGCCAACAAGGTGAGCTAGGCGCATAGCGAGATGGAGGGCAGGGCCCTATGCAGCGCCATCAGATCTTTGAAGATGAAACTGGCGCCGTGCTGCTCGCCATAGGATCGTTGCGCGGTGAGCAGTACCGATGGCATGCCTGCTCGCTTGGCGGCCTGGACATCATAGTGATGGTCGCCGACATAGGCTATCTGCTGTGGTGGCAGCTGCCAGGCCTTCGCTAGCGCCAGCAGACAGCTGGGATCGGGTTTGGCCGGGCCATCGTCGCGGCTGTAGATGAGGTCTATCGGTAGCTTGCAGCGCTCTATCTTTAACTCGGCGGCGCGGCGACTGTTGCGGGTGACAATGGCCGTTGGGATCTGTTGCAGGAGTAAGAAATCCAGCAGGGCTAATGCGCCGGTTAGCGCCTCGGCACTCATAGCGTCCAGGTGCTCCGCCCGTGTGATGATCTTGTGCGCCTCGGCCGAGCGCATCGATGGCAGCTGCCTCACGAAGGTGAGAATATCCTGATCTAACGGGCAGCCGACCGCCTGCTTGAGCGCCTTGAAGTCGAGCGAGCTGCTCACCAAGGTGCCGTCGAGATCGAAGATCACTCCCTTAAACAAGTTGTCAAAGCTTTGCATGGCGCGTCCTTATGTAAAATGGCGATGCGGGCTACTGGGTTTTGCAAAGTAGCGGTTAACAGATGGCCGTTAAAAAACGCTTTTAGCGCAATAGAGTAAGTATAGGCCTTGGCCACCTATTGCTCCTGTTACTGTAAATCTTGTTCAGTATTCAAGGGACTGAGGATGAGTGTTGAATCTATCTCCTTCAGCTTGGAATATTTGGGCTAGATAGGTGGCTGTAAGGGTTACGGCGACAGGCGATGAAAGGATCAGTGCTATGGCCATGATGGATAAAAAAATCCCCGCACGGGGCGGGGATGGTAATGCATCTTCTGAGCTGTCTGGTGTGAAACTTAAGCTTAGGTTGCCGCCTTCATCTCGCGGGTGAACTTGGCTAAGGCGCCGAGCAGGGCCTGTTCATCGTCTTGATGGGCCTCGATGATCTTCACCACTGCCGAGCCCGAGATGGCGCCCGCCGCACCCGAGGCGATGGCGGCCTCAACCTGAGCCGGCTCGGCGATACCGAAGCCCAATATGGGCGGCGGCGCATCGAAGGCTTTGAGTTGGGCCAGGATGTCATCTAGCGGCATGCCTGCCTTAGACTCAGTGCCGGTTACCCCGGCGCGTGAGAGCAGATAGGTGTAACCCTGACCCTGCTCGGCCACCTGGCGTAGCGTCTGCTCATCGCCGTTAGGCGGCGCGATAAAGATAGGGGCAATGTCGTGGGCCTTGGCCGCGGCAATGAAGGGGGCAGCCTCTTCAACTGGCACGTCGGCGATCAGCACAGAATCTACGCCGGCGGCCTTTGCCTTGGCATAGAAGGCTTCGACCCCGTTGGCATACACCAGGTTGGCATACAGCAGCAGGCCGATGGGCAGCTCTGGGTATTTGGCGCGCACCGCTGCGATGATCTCGAAGCAGGCGCCCGGCGTGGTGCCTGCTGCTAAGGCGCGCAAATTTGCTCCCTGGATCACTGGGCCATCGGCGAGGGGATCGGAGAAGGGAAAGCCCAGCTCCAGCGCGTCGGCGCCATTCTCTACCAAGGTCTCGATGATCTTCAGTGACAATGCTCTGTTAGGGTCGCCTATGGTAACGAAGGGTACAAATGCACCGCGGTTATTGGCTTCTAGTGCGGCAAATGCTGCCTGATAACGGTTACTCATTGCCGCTCTCCTCGTCGGTTGTTTGTTGCTTTTCTAAGATATCGGCAACGGTGAAGATATCCTTGTCGCCACGGCCAGACAGGTTAACCACTAATAGGGTTTCCTCTGTGGCGGCTTCGGCCAGCTTGATGGCATAGGCCAGCGCATGGGCCGATTCCAGCGCGGGGATGATCCCTTCGCTGCGCGCCAGCAGCTGGAAGGCTGCTAAGGCTTCGTCATCTGTGGCTGACTCATAGGTGGCGCGGCCGGTTGCCGCCAGATGGGCGTGCTGCGGGCCCACCGATGGGAAGTCTAACCCGGCAGAGATGGAGTAAGACTCTTCAATCTGCCCCTCTTTGTCTTGCATCAGCGGCGCCTTCATGCCGAAGAAGATCCCCGTCTTACCGTGTTTGAGGGGCGCGCCATGTTTGGGGGTGTCTATGCCGAGGCCTGCAGGCTCGACACCGATTAATTTTACCGATGGCTCGTCGATAAAATCGGCAAACATGCCGATGGCGTTTGAACCGCCGCCGACACAGGCGATCACCGCATCGGGCAGGCGACCTTCACGCTCGAGGATCTGCGCCTTGGTCTCTTCGCCTATCATACGTTGAAATTCACGCACTATGGTGGGGAAGGGGTGTGGCCCGGCGGCAGTGCCTAGCAGGTAGTGGGCCTTGTCGTAGCTGGCGGACCAGTCGCGCATCGCCTCGTTACAGGCATCTTTTAGAGTGGCTGAGCCTGAGGTGACAGGGATCACCTCGGCGCCCATCAGACGCATACGGAACACGTTGGGTGACTGACGCTCGACGTCTTTGGCGCCCATGTAGACCTTGCATTTTAACCCCAGCAGGGCGCAGGCCAGTGCCGTGGCGACACCGTGCTGTCCGGCGCCGGTCTCGGCGATGATCTCTTTCTTGCCCATGCGCTTGGCCAGCAGCGCCTGTCCCAGCACCTGGTTGGTCTTGTGGGCACCGCCATGGAGCAGATCTTCACGCTTGAGGTAGATTTTCACCAAGGGGTTGGGGCTGAGGTTACGGGTCAAGGTGAGGGCGGTCGGTCTGCCGGCATAGTTTTTCAGCAGATCGGTAAACTCGGCCTGAAAGCTCGGATCGTTTTGCGCCTCGACGAAGGCGGCCTCGAGCTGCTTGAGGGCGGGCATCAGGATTTGCGGGACAAACATGCCGCCATATTCGCCGAAATAAGGGTCCAGCTTAGTCATCATAAAGCTCTCTCTATAGGGCGGCGCCATATATGCGCCGCAAAAGGTTAATATTTTCTCAAGGCTGTGAAGGTTAGCGCGATCAACTCAGCATCTTTGATGCCGGGCGCCGACTCTAGGCCAGAATTAAAGTCCAGACCGAAGAAGCCCTGCCTGGCGGCGTCGAAGGCGTTGCCTGCGTTAAGCCCACCGGCCAACATGGCGCTCGCCTTTTCGGGCAATTGTTGCTGCCAGTTAAAGGCCTGACCAGTGCCGCCAAATTGCACGCCGTTTGGCGCCTGTGTCTTGCTGTCGTAGAGCAGGCGATCGGCATTGGCTGGCGTGGCGGGGGCTTGGCAATCGTCGCTATCGACGCTGACGGCTACCGCTTTCCAGATCTGGGTCTGGCAATCAAGTTCGTTTAGCTTGAGTCTGAGCTGATCGATATCGTATTCGCTCTCCTTGCCGTGAAGCTGCACGGCGAAGAGATTGAGGCGCTTGGCCAGTTCGGCAATGGTGCCCGGCGCTTCGTTTACGAATACGCCGACGAAGTTGAGCGCCTTACCTGTGTTTCGCTGCTGCTCGACCAGGCTTAGCGCCTGCTCTGGGCTGACATAGCGGGGTGATTTCTCGGCGAAGATCAGGCCGCCATAGATGGCGCCCGCCTCGGCTACGGCGCGCACATCTTCGATGCGGGTCAAGCCGCAGACCTTGTTGTGACCCAGGGTGAGCGTGCGACAGGCGAGATCCAGATCTGGCTCGGCCATCAAGGAGCTGCCCACCAGGAAGCCATCGACCAGCGGGCTTAGGCGTCTCACCTGCTGCTGAGTGTAGATCCCCGATTCGCTGACCACCACGCGGTCGGCCGGGATGTGCGGCGCAAGCGCCTCCGTGGTCGCGAGATCTGTGGTGAGATCCCTCAGATTGCGATTGTTAATTCCTATGATGGCGGCATCCAGCGCGATGGCGCGATTGAGCTCTTCCTCGTTACTGACCTCGGTCAGCACATCCAGTTGGTACTGTGCGGCCAGGCTCGCGAGCTGTTGATAGCGTTCATCATCGAGCACAGATAGCATCAGCAAAATGGCATCGGCGCCTTGATGGGCCGCCAGTTTCACCTGGTAGGGATCGACGAAGAAGTCTTTACATAAGATGGGCTGGGTCACCCGGGCACGCACTTTTGGCAGGTAATCCATGTCGCCCTGAAAAAACTGCTCGTCGGTCAGTACCGAGATGGCGGCGGCGTAATGCAGGTAGACATCGGCAATGGCTTCGACATTAAAGTCTTGTCTGATGAGCCCTTTTGACGGGCTGGCCTTCTTGCACTCGAAGATGAAGCCAGCGTTGGGTGCCTTGAGGGCCTGATACAGGCTGCGATCCGACTGCTTTGGCGCTAACGATGCCTCGGGAAAGCGTTGCTTGAGGGCGGCAATATGGGCCGGTTTGGTGTCGACGATACGGGTCAGCACATTGCTGATTGTCGATGAACTGTCGATTGGGTTGTTTACGCTCGCTTGCATCAGTTACTTCCTTGCTGGTCACTTTGGCTCGCGCTAGCAAGCTGCTGGAGTAGGGTGTATGCCTTGCCGCTGGCCAAGGTGTCGAGTGCCAGCGCCGTGCCTTGCTGTGGGCTGTCACAGCAGCCTGCCACATAGAGGGCGCAGCCAGCATTTGCCGCTACCGCCTCAGTGTGCGCCAATTCTCCTTTGCCTTGCAATATGGCGCGGGTGATTTCGGCGTTTTCGGCAGGGCCTGCACCGGCCAGATCAGTTATTTGCGCGCGGCTGAGTCCCAAAGCTTCGGGTGAGAGGTAATATTCGACTATCTCGCCCTGTTTTAACTCACATACCAATGTTTCGCCATGCACCGCCACTTCATCCATGCCGCTACCATGCACCACCATGGCGCGTTTGACATCCAGCGCCTTGAGTACGTCGCAGATAGGACGCACCAGCATCTGATCATAGACGCCCAGCAGCATATAGTCGGGGCGAGCCGGATTGATGAGGGGCCCGAGCAGGTTAAACAGGGTGCGGGTCTTCAGCGCCTGACGTACCGGTACCGCATGGCGCACGCCGCCGTGGTAGTGGGGAGCAAACAGGAAGCAGAGGCCCAGTTCGTCGAGACAGTCTCTGGCGGTTTCCGGTGCCATGGTGAGATCTATGCCAAACTGCGCCAGCAGATCCGACGAGCCCGACTTGCTCGACACGCTGCGATTGCCGTGCTTGGCGACCTTGGCGCCCGCTGCGGCGGCCACAAAGGCTGAGGTGGTGGAGATATTGATGGTGTTATGGCCGTCACCGCCGGTGCCGACGATATCCACTATGCCCTGGGAGCGCGTGGCCTCGCTGGGAACAGGAAAGGTCTTGGAGGCCTGCAGCAGCGCATCGGCCGCGCCTGAGATCTCATCTATGGTCTCGCCGCGCATCTTCATCGCCACTAACATGCCTGCCATGGCAACCGGGTCCATCTTGCCTGCTACTATCTCGCTAAACAGTGCCTTGGTCTCTTCGCGGCTAATGGATTGTCCTTGATAGAGGCTGTCGAAAATCGGCTGTAGTTCACTCATTACAATACTCCTTGGCCGCGGTTTAACTGGGCGTCTTGGGTCAGGTAGGTCAATGTCTGTGTCAGCAGCTGGCTGCCGAGTGTGGTCAGGATTGACTCGGGGTGGAACTGAAAGCCCACCGCTTTTACGGTTTTATGGGAGATGGCCATGGGCATCTCGTCTGTGGTGGCGATCACCTCGAGGCAGTCGGGCACTCTGGTGGCCACCAGACTGTGATAACGGGCGACAGGGAGCGGCGAGGGTAGGCCGGCAAAGATCCCTTGACCATTGTGCTCGGTTGGGCTGGCCTTACCATGGACCACTTGTTTGGCGCGTTCCACCTTGCCGCCGAAATGCTCGATCATCGCCTGATGGCCGAGGCAGATCCCCAGCATAGGTACCTTGCCCGCCAAGAGATCGATGAGCGCCATCAGGCAGCCCGCCTCATGGGGGGCGCCTGGGCCGGGTGATAACACTAGCGCCGCCTTATCTTGCTCTTGTAACAGCTTGTCGGCGATAAACTGGGCGTCTAAGTCGTTGCGGTAGATCACCACCTCGAAACCCAGGCTGCGGAACTGATCCACCAGGTTGTAGGTAAAAGAGTCGAAATTATCCAGTAGGTAGAGCTTCATTGTCCGCCTCCCATCTTGATGGCTGATATGACCGCCTGGGCCTTCTGGCGGGTCTCGTCGGCTTCGGCCTGTGGGTCTGAGTCGTAGACCACGCCGGCCCCGGCTTGAATATGGGCCTGCCCATCTTTTACGAAGGCGGAGCGGATCACTATGCAGGTGTCCATGTCGCCCAGGCCATTGAGATAGCCCACGGCGCCGCCATAGCTGCCGCGGCGGGCCTTTTCGGCGCCGCGGATCAGCTGCGCCGCGCTAACCTTAGGGGCGCCGGTGAGTGTGCCCATGTTCATGCAGGCCTGATAGGCGTGCAGGGCATCGAGATCGGCTCTCAGCTGGCCTGTCACTCGGCTGACCAGGTGCATCACGTGGGAGTAGCGGTCGACCTTGAGTAGCTCGGCCACCTTACGTGTGCCGCTTTGGCTGATGCGGGCCACATCGTTACGGGCCAGATCCACCAACATCAGGTGTTCGGACAACTCTTTCTTGTCCAGGCGCAGCTCCAGCTCGATACGGCTGTCGAGATCGAAGTCGATATCGCCATTCGCGGTCTTGCCGCGCTTGCGGGTACCGGCGATGGGGTAGATCTCGACCTGATTGGTGCTGGCCTCATACTTGAGGGCACTCTCTGGCGAGGCGCCAAACAGGGTAAAGTCATCGCCGCGAAAGTAGAACATGTAGGGGCTGGGGTTGGTCTCTCTTAGGGCGCGGTAGGCGCCCAGTGGGCTTGGGCAGGGAAGGCTGAAGCTGCGCGAAGGCACCACCTGAAAGATGTCGCCGGCGACGATGTGAGACTTAAGATCTGTCACTATGGTCTTGAACGCTTCATCGGAAACATTGACCTCGGCTTCACCATCGACAGGAGATAGTGGCGCTATCTCAGGAAGCGAGCCGCAGGCTTGGCTGAGCTGGGCGCGTCGCTCGGCCAGTGTCGCCGCGACTGATGATGTCTTAACATCGGCCTGCTGGGTAAAATCATGGCTGATGATGTCGGCGCTGCGGGTTTGGTGATCCACCAGAATAAGGGTTTCCGCCAGATAGAAGAGATAGTCGGGGCAGGTATTGGCGCTTTGGCTCACCTTGGGCAGCGGCTCTACCGTGTCGATAAGATCGAACGCCAGCACGCCGCCGAGAAACAGGCTCTCGAATTGGGCATCATCGCCCATGTCGATATGCTTTATCAGGGTGCGCAGGCCATCTAGGGGTGAGGTCGACTTTAATCTGGCATCTTCATCCAGTAGGCCCGCATCCTTTTGCAGGGTAAGGGTTAAGGTCTTGCCTTCAAGTTGACGCTCGTCGCTGCCGAAGAAGCGGGCGATGGGGGCGAGTAGCGCCTGACCACTGTCGCTCAGCGCGGTGAAGCTGAGCTGATAACCTTCACAACGTATGGCCAGGGCGGCGTGGGTCATGATGATGCTCTTGAGGTGATCCTTACTGTCTATCTCAGCCGATTCCAGCAACATGGTATGTGCCGCATCTTGCGTCAGATGCTGATACAGCTGGAGAGGATCGTCATGATAGGTGATCCGCTCCTTTATGGTGTTGACGCTGGCCAGAAACTCTTGCCCCATATTTGCGCTCCTACTTGCCGGTAGTGGACTAACTCGATTGTTTGTTTGGGTTAGTCGTGTATAAATC
>NZ_JAKEVJ010000066.1:0-21224 GCF_022398425.1 Shewanella sp. Isolate7
CTTTGGGGGATACGCCTTGCTTCTCCTGTCGAAGCTGGTTTACCCATTTACGCATGGCTGAATTACTGACGCCCATCGCGCTTGCAGCCTCAGTTATGCTGTATCCCTGTTTCGTTACCAGCTGCGCAGCTTCTAATTTGAACTCTGCACTGAATGTCGGTCTTGTGTTCTTCATTTCTACCACCTTTTCTCTGGAAGTGAGTCTATCACTTCGTCTATTCAGGTGGCCAAATTCACTATGCCACTACACTCGCGCTGTTGGCGTTACTGGCAGGTTATATCTGGCATAATTTCGACGATCTATTTGGGGCGCTTCTTAAGGTTACACAAGGTGATCTGACCCAGGCGCTGGTATTCCTCTTTCTGTTAACCGGCTTATTTGTTCTATTTATGCTGGCGAGCCTGGTAAGAGCAGGCGAGGGGAGCAAGCGTTAGTCGGGGCTAACTTGCAAGGTTAGCGCGAGACTATCTTGTGATGCATTAGTCGATTTGTCCCTCTTGCATTTGTTTATTCGCCCATTAACCCATCAGCCCAATCAAAGAGGAGAGAAGAGATGGCGCGCAGCATAGTGGTGATCGACCATCAGATGAGTTGGCACCAGGCGTTTAAGGTAGAGAAGGCGCGGCTGCTGACGGCGCTGGGGGAGTGTGTCGTCAGCCTAGAGCATATCGGCAGTACCTCTGTGCCTGGACTGGCGGCCAAGCCGATTATCGATATGCTGCTAGAGGTCGACAGCTTGGCGGCGCTGGATGCACAGGCTGAGCAACTAAGGGCCTTAGGCTATGTCGCCCGTGGTGAAAATGGCATTAGCGGGCGGCGCTACTTTTGCAAAAGCGAAGAAACTAAAAGCGAAGAAGATAAGAGTGAAGAAGATAAGAGTGAAGAAGATAAGAGTGATGAAGGGAAAAGGGATGAATACAAGGCTGGCCCGCAACGCACCCATCATCTGCATGCCTTTCAAAGCGACAGGCTGCGTTTGAGTGTGACCATGATAGCCGGCGTTATATGGCGCTGAAGGAAGATTTTATGCGCCAGAATCTGGTGCTGGCCATGAAGTGGTATGCTCAAACCTAACAAAGTTGCGAATAAGTCCTCATGGCACTCTCTTTTGTAAGCCGATGCAGAGTACACATGGGACTTGTTGGTGTCTTGCTCGTTAAAGGACCGTCTTGATTCCCTTTTGCCGCGACTATGGGTATATTGCCTGTGAATAGAGTCGCCCAATAGGGGTAAGAACAGAGACGAGCTTATGTCTACCCATCAAGGTCAAAGTAAATTAGATAGAGTGCTGGCCGAGGCCCGCGAGTATAAGGCCAAGCGCGAATCGGGCTACCGTGAACAGGCCCTTAAATTATATCCCTGGATCTGCGGCCGCTGTACCCGCGAATTCACCCATTCCAATCTCAGGGAGCTGACGGTGCATCATAGGGACCACAATCATGACAACAACCCGAGCGATGGCTCCAACTGGGAGCTACTCTGCCTCTATTGTCATGATAACGAACATGCCAAGTATGAAGAGTTGATCCAATACGGGCCGACCAGTGAGACCCAGGTAGAAGCAGCGACCTATAATCCCTTCGCCGATCTTAAGGCTATGATGAATAAGAAGTAATTCTTATAACTTACTAATTATTGGCGTCTTGCGCTGCGAGACGCCGCTCCGCCTCTAGCCACTTCTGACGGCTGATGATCTGCTGGTTTTCCCCGGTTTTTCCTTGCTGCTTTCGACGCTTCACGTTGGCCCAAATTTCGGCCTGACGTGACTCGTCCGCCTGTCCCCAACCGACTATTTCGTCGATATGGCGATAACAGCCCATACAGATATCTTCATCATTTAGGCCACAACGGGCCACGCAAGGTGATTGCATCTTAGCTTTATATACTCATGTGAAGTGGTGGCGGCATTCTAAAATAGCTAGGGTGAGGGTTCAACCTGACTATGATGCTGGTGCACGCTGGTTATTGGTGCTAGCATCTTGTTATTAGTCATTTAAATTCAATTGGTTGTGAATTTTTGCGGGGTGTTGTTATGGGGCTGAAATACAGATCTGTCCTCTTGGTGATCGGCATGTTGAGTTTATCGGCCTGTTCGTTACTGGAAGTTAAACTTGAGAGTGGTATCGAACCCTTGCCACAGGCACAACTTAACATGCGGGTTTTCAGCCGCGACTTTAGCCATACCTTCTACGCCAAGGTGGAGCAGGGGGCGGATCAGATAGTGCTGGAGAAAGGGGATGATCTGTCTACTAAATCCAATGCCTTGATGTGGAAGATCAACAGCGAACAGGCGTTGCAGCGGGCGATCTTTCAAGCGTCTCCCGTCGCGGCCATGGTGGATACCTGGACACTAACGGCGCAGATGAGCGCGTTTTTTGACGGCGGTGCGGGCGCATCCCTGTTTGGCGATCAACAAGGGATCGCCATCGAGGTCAGCAAGGTGCTGCAGGCGGATTTTGAACGGTCCATAAAGGGCTTTGTTGAGCCAGGCGAGTTTAAGAAATATCAGGCGTTTATCTTAGATTATGTGGCCAAGAATCCCATCACGGATCTCAGCTTTGCTCGGCATTCCGCCTTCAACGACTGGCTGGCCTATCGTAACATCAGCGAATTTGAGGCGGTGACAACCTTTGGCACTGTGCCCGAGGTGATGAGTGACGTATCGGATCGCATGGCGATGATCGCCGAGCAGATGCCCAAGATCTTAGGCTGGAAGGCGGAGCTCTATGCCCTACATGCCAACATCAATCCTGAGACTGTGCAGCAGACACTGCAGAGCATCAGCGATACCTCGGCTAAGTTTCAGCAGTTGATGGCACAGAGCCCAGAGATGATGCAGACCCTGGCGGTGGATCTGCGCCGTGAGCTGATGCCACTGCTTGCGCAGCTCAGTGAGACCACTGACGACAAGCTGGCTCAGCTCTCTGTTGAGCGTGAGGCGTTAACCCAGATGGTTAAACAGGAGCGTCTGGCGCTGGAGGAGATGGTTAATCGTCAGCGCGTGGCGGCTGCGGCGGATCTCGATGCTATCAGTCAGCATGCGGTCGAGCGCGCGTTTGCCGAGCTGACCAAGACCCTCAAGAGCCTGATCCTCTATCTGGTGCTCTTCTTCGTGGTCTGTTTCTTTGCCCCCTTGGGGCTTGGCGTCTGGCTGGGTAAGCGCATGGCCCTAAAACAGCAGCCGTCTTCGACATGAGCTGGCTGACCAGAGCGGTGGTCAGGCTGTGATTGCAGAGCAAGCTGGTTTACAATTGGCGTGCGCTGGCGGGGTTTCGCCGGCGTATCTATTTTGGCCCTATTGGTTAGGGTGAGTGAGCCGGGGAACCTTAATGTCGTATGCCAAGCAGTTTACAGCCTTAGATAGTTTGCTAACGGGCAGTCGCGCGTTGTGGCAGGTGAAGGCCTTCGAGGCGCAGACCTTGCCCTGGCAAGACGCGTTTCCAAGGCTTGCCGAGCTGCTCTGGCAGATTCATGACGATGAAATTGACGGTCTCGATAGCGACAGTGCGGCGCTGCACGCGCGCCTGGCGCCCGCCCTCAAGGCGGATCTGGCCGCTAAAGGATTGAGCTGGCCGCTCTCCTTGCTGGGCGAACTGGCACAAGGGATCAGGCCGACAGACAAAGCTTCCTCCGACGTCGGTCTGTCAGAGAGTGAACAAAGTCATTTCAGCGCCCATATCAAGGGGCGCAAGTGGCAGCAAATTGTTGATTTTTCCGCGAGAGTCACCCCGAGGAATGATGAGATCTTGGAGTGGTGCGCTGGCAAGGGACATCTGGGCCGCTTGCTGGCCAAGGCTCAAGCGCGAACAGTGGTGAGCCTGGAGTGGCAGCAGTCGCTGTGTGAGGCAGGTTCGCAGTTTGCCCACCAGTGGCAGTTGCCCCAACGCTTCGTCTGCGGCGATGCCCTGGCTGAGTCTGCCCAAAAGCTGCTTAAGCGTGAGCAGCAGGCGGTGGCCCTGCATGCCTGCGGCGAGCTGCATATGAGTCTGCTGCGCGGCGCCGCCAAGGCCAGAACCCGTGACCTGGCAATCGCCCCCTGTTGCTATCATCTGATCCCCAGCAGCCATTATCAGCCGCTGTCAGTGCTCGCTCAGGCGAGTGAGCTCTCGCTCAGCAAACACGATCTTCAGCTTCCCTTGCAGCGATCTGTGATTGCTAATGCCAAGGCAAGGGCACTTCGCCTTAAAGAGGTGGCCTGGCGACTGGGTTTCGATAGCTTGCAGCGTGATGCTAGCGACCGAGCTAAGTACCTGCCAATACCCGCAGTGAAACAGAGTCAGTTAAGCGGCAGTTTTCGCGACTTCTGCCACTGGGCGGCGGCGCAAAAGCGGGTGGACTTGCCCGATCTTTGGGATGATGAGATATATCTTGCCAGGGGGCTTGAGCGTCAGCGACTGACACGGCGCATCGATCTGGTGGCGCACCTGTTTCGTGAGGCCTTGGAGCTTTGGCTGCTGCTCGATAGAGTCTGTTTCCTAGAGGAGCAGGGCTATCAGGTGAGTCTCAGCGCCTTTTGCAATCTTGAGGTAACCCCGAGAAACGCATTGATCCAGGCCCATCTGCCTGAGCCCAGTTAGGCGCTCTTAGGCTTCCTTGAGCGTTGCTACCTGAGTCGCTTTTTTGACCATTTAGCGGCGCCTTAAGGCGCTTAAGTGGTTTTTTGCTCGTTTGCTCTGTGGAAGAAACCCGGCGTGCGCTGTCATAAATTTGCCAACTCGCGCCTAAAAAAAGCCGCCCTATGGCGGTTTTTTATTGAATCATTCGCCGTTTCTTGCTCAAATGGCGGGCTAACACAGAAAGATAAAAATTGGCCGAATAAGTGCCGATATAATGAGCGAAACAGAACGGTTTCATGAAATATTCTCGCGTTTTTATAAATAGTCTGGCCTATGAGCTGGCACCTGAAGTGGTTTCGACTTCAGAGTTAGAGTCTCGATTAGCTCCCCTGTACCAAAAATTCCGGATCCCCATGGGGCAGCTTGCCGCATTAACCGGGATCCACGAGCGTCGCTGGTGGCCTAAGGGGCATAGATTGTCCGACGGCGCATTGGCAGCCGCCCACAAGTCTATCGAGGAGACGGGGATTGATGTGGCCGATCTCGGCGCCGTGGTCTATACCGGCGTCTGCCGCGATCAGCACGAGCCGGCGACCGCCTGTCGTATCGCCGCCGAGCTAGGGGTCTCCAAGGATACCGCCATCTATGACATCAGCAACGCCTGTCTGGGCGTGTTGTCGGGTATTTTAGATATCGCCAACCGTATCGAGCTGGGTCAGATCAAGGCCGGCCTGGTGGTCTCCTGTGAATCGGCGCGTCATATTGTGGACATCACCATAGACAACATGTTGGCCGAGCCGACCATGCAGAACTATGCCCAGTCGCTGGCGACCCTGACCGGCGGCTCCGGCGCCGTGGCTGTGCTGCTCACCGACGGCAGTTTGCCGCTGAAGAGTGAGCGTCAGCATCAGCTGCTTGGCGCGAGTCATCTTTCGGCGCCCGAACATCATAATCTCTGTCAATGGGGATTACAGGAAGCTGGCACCCAGCTGTACCGCGAGTTTATGCGTACCGACGGCGTCGCCCTGCTTAAAGAAGGGGTCGAGCTGGCTCGTCATACCTGGGCGCATTTCCTCGAGCAGCGTAACTGGCTGGTGGAGCAGGTCGACAAGGTGATCTGTCATCAGGTCGGCGCCTCCAACCGCAAACAGGTACTGAGCGCGCTCAATATCCCTCAGGAGAAAGAGTTCCCCACCTATCAGCTCCTTGGCAACATGGGCACAGTCTCGTTGCCCGTGACGGCCGCCATGGCCCACGATCAAGGTTTTCTGCGTAAGGGCGATCAGGTGAGTTTTCTCGGCATAGGCAGTGGACTCAACTGCATGATGCTCGGGCTCAAGTGGTAATCGACCCGTCTACTCATTCTGGATAGTACAGCATAGGGGCGACGCCGAGCGGCGTCGCCCACTCAAGGCATAATCATAACAGGTACCCCATGCTCGATTCGTTATTTCCTTTTAAATGCAATTACTTAGACCGTAATGGTCACAAGTTGCAATATGTGAATGAGGGCCAGGGTGAGCCCGTGGTCATGGTGCATGGCAACCCGAGTTGGTCTTTCTATTATCGTAATCTGGTGAAGGCGCTAAGCTCGAATCATCAGTGTATCGTGCCGGATCATATCGGCTGTGGCCTGTCGGATAAGCCAGACGATGCCGGTTATGACTACACCCTGAAGAATCGCATCGACGATCTCGAAGCCTTGCTCGACCACCTCGAGGTGAAAGAGAAGATCACCCTTATCGTTCATGACTGGGGCGGTATGATCGGCATGGGCTATGCGGCCCGTCACCCCGAGCGGATCAAGAAGATCGTGGTGCTTAATACCGGTGCCTTTCATCTGCCGGAGGCCAAGCCGTTTCCCTGGGCCCTGTGGATCTGCCGCAATACGCTTTTGGGCACGGTACTGGTGCGTGGCCTTAATGCTTTTTCCTCTATCGCCTCCTATGTGGGCGTCAAGCGCGCGCCTATGCCTAAGGCGATTCGCGAGGCCTATGTGGCGCCATTTAACTCCTGGGCGAACCGCATCTCGACCCTGCGTTTCGTACAGGACATTCCCCTTAAGCCGGGCGATCGCAACTATGAGTTGGTGAGCGAGATCAGTGAAAAACTGAGCCAATTTAACCAGCTGCCTATGATGATCTGTTGGGGCCTCAAGGATTTTGTGTTCGATAAACACTTCCTCGATGAGTGGAAACGTCGTTTCCCACAGGCCGAGGTGCATGAGTTTGCCGACTGTGGTCACTATATCCTGGAAGATGCCAGCGATGAGGTAGTGACTCATGTTCAGCAGTTTATGGCGCGCTAACGCACTAAAGCACTAACGCACTAAAGCACTAACGCACTAAAGCACTAACGCACTAACGCACTAAAGCATTAAAGCACTATCGCATTAAGGGGTGAGGCGAATGTCTGAGACAGAGCAAGTTGGCGCTAATTTGTGTCGTCATCTCAACCGGGCGGCCAAAGAAGCCCCCTATGAGCTGGCGGTAGCGGTGCAGAAGGCCAGAGGCGTTTTCAGTAAACAACTTGACTATCAAGAGCTGAATTTTGCCGAGCTCGACACCATGAGCGACACGCTGGCCCACGGCCTTTATGCCTATGGCATCAAACGCGGTGCCAAGGCGGTGTTGATGGTTACCCCAAGCCTTGAGTTTTTTGCCTTAACTTTTGCCCTGTTTAAGGCGGGGATAGTGCCGATCCTGGTCGATCCCGGCATGGGAGTGAAAAACCTTAAGCAGTGTTTTGAAGAGGCGGCGCCCGATGCCTTTATCGGCATTCCTAAGGCGCATCTGGCTCGGCGTCTGTTTGGCTGGGGCAAGTCCAGCCTGACCCATCTGATGACCGTAGGTGGTAGCAAGCTGTGGGGCGGTGCGAGCCTTGAGCAGCTTAAGCAGCTGGGTCGCGACAAGGGACCTTTCGCCATGGCTAGGCTCGATGATGACGAGATGTGCGCCATCTTGTTCACCAGTGGCAGCACGGGCACGCCCAAGGGCGTGGTCTATTCTCATCGCATGTTCGAGGCGCAGATAACTGCCCTCAAGCATGATTATCAAATTACTCCTGGCGAGCGCGATCTGGCAACCTTTCCGCTGTTTTCCCTGTTCGGCCCGGCGCTAGGCATGGCCTCGATTGTGCCTGAGATGGACGCCAGCAAGCCGATCACCGCCAATCCCGACTATATTTTCGCGGCCATCGAGCGCTATCGATGCACTAACATGTTCGTTAATCCGGCGCTTATCGAGCGCTTGGGGCAGGCGGGCACAAGCAGGCAGCCTAAGGTGCAGCTTAGCAGCCTTAAGCGGGTGATCTCGGCGGGCGCCCCTGCGACCATAGCGTCCATCAAGCGTTTCAGTGAGATGCTTAAGCGTGACGTGCCTGTGCTTAACTCCTACGGGGCCACCGAGTCGCTGCCGCTGAGTAAGATAGGCAGCCATGAGTTGTTTGATACCACAGAGATCACGGATAACGGCGGCGGGATCTGTGTCGGTAAGCCGATAGCGGGTGTCGAGATACAGATAATCGCTATCGATGAGGCACAGATCCCTAACTGGTCGGCGGATCTCTGTCTGCCAAACGAGCAGATAGGCGAGATAGTGGTTAAAGGCCCCATGGTTAGCCCTAGCTATTATCGCCGCGATAAGGCTACGGCCCAGGCAAAGATTTTTGATGCCCAGGGTCAGCATTATCACCGCATGGGAGATCTTGGGTATCTCGATAGTCAAGGAAGGCTGTGGATGTGTGGCCGCAAGGCCCACAGAGTGGATTGCTTAGTCGATGGCCAGCAGCGCCGCTATTTCTCCATCCCCTGTGAGCGTATCTATAACACCCACAGCGATATCAAGCGTTCCGCTCTGGTGGGAATAGACGTTAAAGGTGAGATGCAACCGCTTATCTGCCTCGAACTCAAGCAGGGGCTGAGTTGCAGCAACGCCGCGGCGCTCTACAACGAGCTTAGGCTGCTGGGTGAGGCCCACAGTCAGACTCAGGGGATCACGCGCTTTCTGATCCATCCGGGGTTCCCCGTCGATATCCGTCACAACGCCAAGATCTTCAGAGAGAAGCTGGCGGAGTGGGCACAGTCCACCTACAAGGAGTGATAGGGCGTGAGCATCACTAAGTTTGCCAATAACAAGGATAACCTCAAGCTGTACCCAGAAGAGGTTGAGGCGCTGGATCAACTGGCCAGGGTGAGCCGTTATGCCTTTGTGACCGGCGCAGGTGGGTTTCTGGGCAAGGCGATCTGCCAACGTCTATGCGCAGCCGGTATCAAGGTGACAGGTTTCGCCCGGGGGCGTTATCCCGAGCTAGAGGCAATGGGCGTCGAGATGATCAGTGGCGATATCTGCGATCTTGATGCGGTAACCCGTGCCATGGCGGGATGCGATCTGGTATTCCATGTGGCCTCCAAGGCGGGAGTGTGGGGCAGCAGGGAAAGCTATTTTGCGCCGAACGTACAGGGCTGCGATAACCTGCTCAAGGCCTGTATCGTCCAAGGTGTCGACAGTTTCGTCTATACCAGTACGCCGAGTGTGACTTTTGCCGGCGAAGATGAGTCGGGTATCGATGAGCGTGCGCCCTATGCCAGCCGTTTCCTAAACTATTACGGCGAGTCTAAGGCGATCGCCGAGCAGAGGGTGACGGCGGCCAATGCCACACCACTTGCGAGCGGAAAATCCTCTAGCCGAGACAAGCTTAATACTGTGTCACTCAGGCCACACCTTATCTGGGGGCCGGAAGATCCCCATCTGGTGCCCAGGGTGATCGCCCGCGCCCGTGCCGGTAGGCTCAAGCTGGTGGGTAAGGCAGATAAACTGGTGGATACCATCTATGTGGGCAACGCCGCCTATGCTCATATTCTGGCGGCCTTGACTCTCAAGCTGAGCCCACAGCAGTGCGCCGGCAAGTGTTACTTCTTGAGTAACGATGAGCCGATCACCATGGCGGCCATGCTCAACAAGATCTTGGCCAGCGCCGATCTTGCACCTGTCGATAAGCGGGTGCCCGCCAGCGTTGCCTATCTCGCTGGGGCACTGTTAGAGGGAGTCTATGGTCTGCTGGGTAAGCGGGAAGAACCTATCATGACCCGCTTCGTGGCCAGACAACTCTCGACCAGTCACTATTTCGATATTTCGGCGGCCAAGTCGGATTTAGGTTACCGACCACTGGTGTCTATCGATGAGGGGATGGTTTCTCTGCGTCATTGGCTATCTTCGACTGCCAATATTGAATAACAGTCACACATCCAGTTGCTAATCCAGCCCTGAGCCTAAGTCTGTTTTGGGCTAAATCTGCTTGGGCCTGGCTTGTGTCTGGGATTGTGTATGGTTTAGTGTCAGATCTTGTGTCAGATGTGCTGCTTAAGGGGCTGGCGCCTCTTCCATGGCGGCGATCATTACCTTGGCAATTTCATCGTAATAGCATGACCAAGCCTGCTCGATGGTCGGGTTGCACGCATCTCTCAGGCAATCTTGAAGCGATAGCATCAGGGCCGAGCGCACCACCTCAAACTGCGCCGGTGTGACGCCGTAACCCCTATGTTTTTGCCCCAGCACCACCAGGCGGGGTTTTATCTCCTCGAACTGAAATACCTTGGTTGCTGCGGTGGAGATCAATTCATTGAAGTGATATTCAAATACCGGTCGTTCGCTCTTGAACATGGGACGGATCAAGGGGGCCATGGCAAACAGGCAATCGTAGAAGATGGCGGCAAAATTACTGTTTTGCCGATCAATCTCCGCATAGGATTTTTGAATCAATCGTTTTTGCTCATCGGTGAGAGGCATAGCTTACCCTGTCGACTCAGATCATCTTTTACACTGCAACTTGTCCCCGCTTGAATGAGGACAGTGCAGGCAAACTAACTATAGGCTATGCAGGTGCCCAGGCTGTAGTTGAGGGTCATTAACCTAGGCTCACACCTATGGGTTTACATCTATAGGTCTACATCTATGGGCATACATCTATGGGCTTAGGGCTATCCGTGGCTGATAAAGCCCGAGTTCGTGTCTGAGTCTTTAGTTTTTTGCCCACCGGCAATGGTGGCGACTTCGAGCATCGCCTGGGTGAGTTGGCTGAGCTGCGCCGCGCTGATGGTGTAGGGCGGCATGATGTAGATGTAGTTTGAGAAGGGACGAACCCATACGCCGCGATCCACAAACGCCTGTTGTAGCGCCGCGGTATTGACGCTTTGCTTCATCTCAATCACACCGACGGCGCCTAAACAGCGTACCGCCTTTACCCCTGCTATTGTACTGGCAGGGGCTAATTCTTGTTTCATCTGTTGTTCGATGGCGGCGACCTGCTCGGGCCATTGGTTTTGATTAATCAGATCCATACTGGCACTGGCGGCCGCGCAGGCCAGCGGGTTCCCCATGAAGGTGGGGCCATGCATGAAGACGCCAGAGGGCGAGTCGCTGATCCCTAGGGCCACCTCGTCGCTACATAATGTGGCGGCCAGGGAGATATAGCCGCCAGTGAGCGCCTTACCTAGGCAGAGAATATCGGCTTCTATGCCTGCGTGTTGGTAGGCAAACAGTTTACCTGTGCGGCCAAAGCCAGTGGCTATCTCATCTAAGATCAACAACACCTTGAAACGATCGCACAGTGCTCGCAACCCTTTCAGGTAGTCGGCGCTGTAGAAATGCATGGCGCCTGCGCCTTGCATGATGGGCTCGATAATTACCGCCGCTATCGTCTGATGATTTGCCTCCAGTAATGCCTCCATCGCCTCGAGATCGCCCTCGATTAACGCCTCACCGAAAGGGGTCTTGGGGGCCGGGGCAAACAGCTGCTGGGTCACCGCCTCACCAAACATGATGTGCATGCCGCCTTCGGGATCACATACACTCATGGCGGCGAAGGTGTCGCCGTGATAACCATGCTTTACCGTGAGTATCCGTTGTTTACTTGGATTGCTGCGTCCCTGCCAATACTGCAGCGCCATCTTCATCGCTACCTCGACGGCGATCGAGCCGGAATCGGCTAGAAACACCTTGGTGAGATTGTCGCTGGTCATGGCAATCAGTTTCTTGCTGACCGCGACGGCGGCGGGGTGGGTAATACCACCGAACATGACATGGCTGAGGGTGGAGAGTTGCTTCTGCATCGCCTCCAGGATATAGGGGTGGCCGTAACCGTGTACGCAGGCCCACCAGGAGCTGGTGCCATCGATTAAGCGTCTGCCGTCTTCCAGGATCAACTCACAGCCCTCGGCCGCCACCACCCCATAGGCCGGAAGGGCATGGGTCATTGAGGTGTAGGGATGCCAGATATGTTGTCGGTCGAATTGAAAGTCGATCTGTGGACTTACAGACATAGAAACTCCTGGTTGAATTTTAACCGATAGTAAACCGGTTTAACTGGTTGGCGTTGACAGGTTAAGGCCTCAGGGTATGCTAAGCAAGATAAATGTCGCCGGAAATCAAGCATTCCGGCTAAAAATAGCAACTTGAAGGTTGGTAATCAATGTCCGAATTAGCCTTACGTCACGATTGGCAACGTGATGAAATTGAAGCGCTTTTTGCGCTACCTATGAATGACCTGCTGTTTAAGGCCCATAGCATTCATCGCCAGCATTTCGACCCTAATGAGGTGCAGATCTCGCGTCTTTTGTCGATCAAGACGGGTGCCTGTCCAGAGGATTGTAAGTATTGTCCTCAGAGCGCCCGCTACGATACCGGCCTTGAAAAAGAGCGGCTGATCGAGATTGAGAAGGTGCTCACCGAGGCGCGTGCCGCCAAGGCCGCCGGTGCTTCACGCTTCTGCATGGGCGCCGCCTGGCGTAATCCCCATGAGCGCGACATGCCTTATCTGAAAGACATGGTCAGTGAAGTCAAAGCCATGGGCATGGAGACCTGCATGACCCTGGGGATGCTCAGCGAATCTCAGGCTCAGGAGCTGGCAGAAGCCGGACTCGATTATTACAACCATAATCTGGATACCTCGCCGGAATACTATGGCGACATCATTACCACGCGTACCTATCAGGACAGACTCAATACCCTGGATAACGTGCGCGCCGCCGGCATGAAGGTGTGCTCGGGTGGTATCGTCGGCATGGGTGAGCAGGCCAGCGATCGCGCCGGACTGTTGCAGCAGCTAGCCAACATGGCCAAACATCCCGAATCTGTGCCCATCAACATGTTGGTGAAGGTAGCCGGTACCCCATTTGAAAACCTGGACGATCTCGATCCGCTGGAGTTTGTGCGCACCATCGCCGTGGCACGTATCCTGATGCCGCTATCCCGGGTTCGCCTGTCGGCGGGACGCGAGAAGATGACAGACGAGCTGCAGGCCATGTGTTTCTTTGCTGGTGCCAACTCCATCTTCTATGGTTGTAAGTTGTTGACCACGAGTAACCCTGAAGAGAATGAAGACATGACGCTGTTTAAGCGCCTGGGCCTTCATCCCGAGCAGGGGCAGGCGGGCACGGTGGAAGAGGAAAAGGCGGTATTTGCCAAGGCGCAGGCCGCGAAAGACAAGGCCTCTAAGCCATTCTACGATGCGGCAGCCCTCTAATTTAAGGTGAGTAAGCCCATGACCCGGCCGCAGCAGACGCTAGCACAGAAAATTGAGCAGAAGATGCAGCGCGCGGCGCAAAGCGGGCTGCTCAGGCGTCGTCAGCAGCTGGCGCAGAATCCAGACTGCGCCAATCGTCTGGTGCATCAAGGGAGCATTAAGCATAACTTTGCCAGCAACGATTATTTAGGCCTGAGTCAATCGGGAGAGTTGATCGAGGCATTAGCCGAGGGAGCGAAGCGCTATGGCGTAGGCAGCGGCGCCTCGCCCCTGGTGACAGGCTATAGCGAGGCTCACGCCAAGCTTGAGCAGGCACTGTGTGATGCAACAGGCCATGAGGCCGCCTTGCTCTTTAGTAGTGGTTTTAGCGCCAACAGCGCCCTGATGAAGACGCTGCTGGACAAAGAGAGTGTGGTGGTGGCCGATAAGCTGATCCATGCCTCCCTTATCGACGGCTTACGAGAGAGCGGCGCGCTGCTTAAGCGATTTGTCCATAACGATATTGCTGGCGCGAAGCGGCTGACAGAAAAGCACCAGCCTCAGGCGATAGTCACCGAGAGCATCTTCAGTATGGATGGCGATCTGGCACCCATAGATGAGCTTTATGGGTTGGCGAAAGACAATGGTGCCTGGTTGATCGTTGATGATGCCCACGGTTTCGGTGTCTTGCCACTGGGCGGGCACAAGAGGGTCGATGCCAGTTGCTGCGATATTCAAATTGTCACCTTTGGTAAGGCGCTGGGCTGCCAAGGCGCGGCGATTCTTGGCTCGCGAGCCTGTATCGATTTTCTGGTGGCTCATGCCAGGGACTATATCTATTCCACCGCCTTGTCACCGGCCAGTGCCTATGTGGCGCTAAAAGCCGTTAATTTGGTGACTCGAGACGGTCAGCGCAGAGACAAGCTGGCTCAGGTGATCCTGGCATTTCAACAGGCCGCCAAGGCCAGGGGAATTGAGCTGCTCGGTAGCCAGACGCCCATTCAACCTTTGGTGGTGGGGGATATCGATAAGCTCGCCGAGGTCGATTTAGCGTTAAAGGGCGCCGGGTTCTGGGTGGGGGCCATCAGGCCGCCGACCGTGCCGCAAGGCAGTGCCAGGCTGAGGATCACCCTGAATGTGAATCATACCCTGGCCGACATTGACGCCCTGGCCGAGCAGTTGCAGCGAGTCTTGCAGGGCTAAGCCCGCTAAGGCGTATAATTTTTTCAGAGGAAGTCTGATTCTGTGTGTAGTGAATTAGCCAAAGATATGCCTACGAATATGCCAAGCCAAGTGTTTAAGGCGCCGGAGAAAGAGGGGACTTGCGTGGTTAGCCCTGTATCCACGGCCGACGTTGACAAGATAGCGAGGCAGTTCTCTCAGGCGGCCCGGCACTATCAGGAACATGACAAGGTACAGCGACTCAGCGCGCAGCGACTCAGGGCAAGCATGTCTCCTGTTGGCCGCCTTTTAGATATCGGCTGCGGGCCAGGTACCGAGTTTTCAACCTCGCCTCAATTGACTCAGGTAATAGGACTGGATATTGCGCCTGGGATGTTGTCGCAGATGCAAGCTAGTTTTCCCGCCTATCAGGCGCTGTGTGGCGATGCTCAGGCGCTTCCGCTGGTCGATGCCAGCCTAGATACCATCTATTCAAACCTTGCCCTGCAGTGGTGTGGCGATATTAAGGCGGTCATAAGCGAATTTGCCAGGGTGCTCAAGCCTGGAGGTCAGTGTCACCTCGCCATCGTCGTCGATGGCAGCCTGGCGGAGCTCGATGCCCTTGGCCTGCGGGTCAATGCCTTCGAGGCCGCCCAGACTGTGCTCGATGGCTTCAGTGATGCCCATTGGCAGATAGATCACCAAACGGTGGAGGCGCTACAGGTGCATTTCGATAGCCTCAGGACGCTGCTTTATTCCATCAAAGGGGTCGGGGCCTCTGCGGCGATGGGGGCTAATGACCAGCCATCAGCCAGGCTGCGCGGTCGCCGGGATTGGCAGGCACTGTGTGATCGGGTTGAGGCTAAGCGTCAGCCAGAGGGGCTGGCCTTGACCTATCAAATCTTATTTATTCATGCCAGCCGTAAGGCGAGTTAAGGAAAGGGTTTATGGTGTATTTCATCGCCGGCACAGATACCGACAGCGGTAAGACGCTGGTGGCCTCATCACTCTTGCATCTGGCGAGCAAGCAGGGCACGACCCTAGGGGTGAAACCCATCGCCTCGGGCTGTGAGCAGACGCCGGCTGGGCTAAGAAACAGCGATGCATTGGCTCTGATGGCCGAATCTAACCTGAGTCTTGATTATGATAGTGTGAACCCTTTCGCCTTCGCGCCCGCCATCGCCCCCCATATAGCCGCCAAGCAGGTGGGTATTAGCCTTAACGCCGATCTGGTGTCGGCCCATTTAAAAACGCTGCCCTTGGATGAGTTGGATTTTGCCTTGGTCGAAGGTGCAGGTGGCTGGCGACTACCGTTAAATAGCGCCTTGAGAGTAGTGGGGCAATTAAATGAGCAGGCGTTTCTCTCAACCGTAGTGAGGGTTCTGCAACTGCCGGTGATCTTGGTGGTTGGGGTTAAACTGGGATGTCTCAACCATGCCTTGCTGACCCAAGAGGCGATACAGGCGGACGGCGTGAAGATAGCCGGTTGGGTAGCGAACTGCGTCGACCCCGAGATGGAAGTGACCCAAGATAACCTGTCTGCCCTTACGGAATTAATGGATGCGCCATGTCTCGGCGTCATCCCACACCTGTCTGAATGTTCGAGCCAAACTGCCGCAAAGTATCTTGACTTAGATAAGCTTGCGCCGAGTAAACTTTAGCGCCGTAAGGTGCAGTTAAATGAGCACTTGCTGATGAATAATGCGCCGGGTCTTGGCGGTGCAAGTGATTATTAATAAAGATTAACGGCTTATCCTATCAAAGCCGATAAATTTAAGATTGGCTTAATATAGGGCTTCTAGACTCCACGCCAAGGTCTACACTTTTTGGCGTGGGTGCGCACGAACTCGCATCGACTGAAAAAATTTTTGGGGTACCCCTTGAACTCTGACTTTTAGGACATATTATGTCGTTAAGAGAGGCAGATGACACATAGGGTGTCTTATATCTGAGCTTAATAGGAGCTTACATGAAGCGTATTTTCTTGTTGATCGCGACAAACATGGCAATCTTGCTGGTCGCTTCAATCGTGATGTCTATTTTAGGGGTTAATACCTCGACCATGAGCGGACTCCTGGTCTTTGCGGCAATCTTCGGTTTTGGTGGTGCCTTTATCAGCCTGGCTATATCAAAGTGGATGGCAAAGAAGACTATGGGCTGTGAAGTGATCACCACGCCAAGGGACAACATGGAGCGTTGGTTGGTCGATACCGTTGCTCGTCAGGCTGAGCAGGCGGGCATCAAGATGCCAGAGGTGGCCATTTATCAGTCACCTGAGCTAAACGCCTTTGCCACGGGCCCGAGTAAAGATAACTCTTTGGTTGCCGTGAGTAGCGGACTGCTGTACGGCATGACCCAGGACGAGATCGAGGGCGTGCTGGCCCACGAGGTGAGCCACGTAGCTAACGGTGACATGGTGACCCTGACCCTGATCCAAGGTGTGGTCAATACCTTTGTTATCTTCGCTGCGCGTGTGGTTGCGAGCATTATCGACAACTTCGTTGCTAGCAATGACGAAGAGGGCGAAGGCTTGGGGATGTTTGCCTACATGGCCGTGGTCTTCGTGATGGATATGCTGTTTGGTATTTTGGCGTCAATGATCGTCGCTTACTTCTCACGTGTGCGTGAGTTTAAGGCCGATGCCGGTGGGGCGCAGCTTGCCGGTAAGCACAAGATGATTGCGGCGCTGGACAGATTGCGCCAAGGTCCTGAAACCGGTGCCATGCCGGCACAGATGGCCGCCTTCGGTATCAATGGTAAGAAGTCGATGGCCGAGCTGATGATGAGCCATCCACCACTGGAAAAGCGTATCGAAGCATTACGCGCACAGTAATCAAGTTTTAATGACGAAAACGGGAGCCTAGGCTCCCGTTTTTTTTGTCTCATTTTTGCAGCCAGCTCTTGGGGTGAGTCGGGGGCGGGGAAAAATGTCCATATGCATAGCCTGAGTGTGACGCAGATCATACTTATATGTGAGTATGAGGCTTGGGGCATAGATATTTGATTAAGTGCACATTTTTGGCAAGAGGCTACTGTTAGTATGCCCGCAAGAGAAATTTGCCTATTTGCAAAACCTTAGCTATTTTAAGCTGAGTTGTGCAATCTAGGAACAAGGCAGGATGGGACATAATAACTAACCCCACAACGCCAAACATAAGAGAGGAAATTATCGTGAGCAATAAAATTCTAAGTGCGTTATTCGGTGCTGGTTTAGCGGCGCTTGCCTTGTCACCAGCGGTAATGGCAGAGCCACAAGAACTTGCAGAGATGCATGCTGAGATGGAAGGCTGTGAAGCGTGTCACGCAGACGGTGAACCATCAGCCGATGGTGCTCACGAGTTTGAGCAGTGTCAGAGCTGTCACGGTACACTGGCCGAGATGGACAAGGTGCACCAGCCACATGACGGTAACCTGATGTGCGCCGACTGTCACGCACCGCACGATTCTAACGTGGGTGATAAGCCTGCATGTGACAGCTGCCACGACGATGGCCGCACAGCAGATTCAGTACTGAATAAGTAAGATCCTTGTAAGATAATCGACAAACACCGGCAGCTGCCGGTGTTTTTGTATGTGTCGCCGCCAGGGCCTGTCTGCCTTTCTTCCGTCTATACGAATGCCAATTCGGTAAGATAAAACTCGTCACTCCCTCACCAAACTTTAGTAGAAAAGTATTACTCCTCTTTATTGAATAGATACTTTGTCTAGCCTGACTTAATACTCTTTGTGGACGTAAGTCCTTCGTCTTAGCTAGATAATCTTGGCCAGAAAAACAGATAGGTGCGCCAAGGAAGGAAACAAATTTGATGCAAGCAGTCTTTAAGGTCGGGCAATTTGCCTGGCGTCAGGCAATCTGCCAGTTGTTCTTGTTAGGGGGGCTATTTGGCGGTCAACCTGTATGGGCCGATGATCTCAGTAGCCTAGATGAGTTAGCCCATGGTGATAACGCCAGCATCATGCAGCTTGGGGATGCACTGCAGGCCGATATTACCCAGAGCGGCGGCGCGAACCGCGCGGTCATCACGCAAGCGGGCGTGGCGAACAGCGCAGGCGTACAACAGCAGGGGATTCACAACCAGGCTTATTTGCTGCAGCAAGGAGAGGCGATAGAAGCCAGCCTGTTGCAGGTGGGGGTGAACAATAGCCTGATAGCCAGTCAGCTTGGGGCGAGCCTATCTTTGGTGGTGGAGCAGCGAGGCAGTGATAACCAGGCCTATGTGCAACAGAGTGGTTATGACAATGAGGTCAGCATTTACCAAAACGGCTCGGGTCATGGGGTAATAGTGACACAGTGGGGCAATGCACAAAGGGCTAGCGTTACTCAGGGATATCGCCAGCAGTAAGCTGGTGAAAGATAGGGGCAAGGGATCTCACCTAGAACAGATAATCTGGTAGAGCTTGATAAAATGGCGCAATTAAGATGTTATTTTTAATTCTATAGTTGTTATTATATGTGTCGGTTTAATGGAATACGCTTATAACTAGCGACATGGAGTGAGCAGGATGTTCAAAGTGATAAATTGGGTAGTGGTATCGCGATCGCAGTTGTTGATTGATCTGTTGGAGACGCGTTGGCCCCAGGAGTTTCTGGTTAAACTGGCTAAGGTCACCCCAGAGAGTGTTGAAGCGATCATGAGTGAAGGGAATTACTCTTTGGTTGTTATCGATCTCGCCACCATAGATGTGCAGCGTGCCTACCAGGTGCAAAAGCAGATCGAAAAGCGCCACAGCGCCCGTGTGGTATTCTTACACTATCCGAAACAGATAGACGCAAGATTTCTAATTTCCCCTATTACCGCCGCCGTCTTCTATGGTGATGCATCCTTAGAGCAGATAGGCAAGGCCTTAGCCAATGTGCTGCGTGGCCAGACGGTGATCCCCCATACTTTGCTATCGGCTTCTGCAGATCAGGAGCAGCTGGACGGCGCCGACAACCTGACTATTCGCGAGCGCGAGGTACTGCAGGCATTGCTGACAGGCAGCACTAACGTGGATATCGCCAATCAGTTATTTGTCAGCGAGAGCACCATCAAGACACATCTTTATCGGGTGTTTAGAAAAATTGGTGTCTCAAGCCGTGGGCAGGCGATTGCCTGGGCACAGACTCATCTGCATGAGGTGCAGCAGTGAAATATGTTGGCCGCTTACTCTTGTTAGCGGCCTTCTCGGCCCCAGTGTATTGTCAGGGGCCTGATGTCGACGAGGGCAGTAAACTGGCCGCGCAGAGCACCAGTGACACGCCGCCGAGGTTAGAGTCTGATCTCATCGATGGCTTGATCCTCAACCGGGCAATGACTCGTGTCGGTCACAGATTTTATCGTGAGTTTGTTGCCGCCTATCGCGATATCGGCGGCATGACTGAGCACGGTGGACTGAGTATTGTCGAGTTGGCTACTGCGCGCAGCGGCAGCAAGATCAGCGTGTTACACAATCGCAAACCTATCTTTGTGACTGTGGTGTCACCGGCGAGTCGGCAGTTGGATAAGCTGGCGGAGCAGGTGGCCAGGCGTGTCGACAGTATATTGAAGCAAAACAAGAAACAGGCTAGCTGGGCTCAGTGGTTGGATCCCGATTTAGCGCCTGATGAATTTTAATAGGGACATTAAACCATGAATCGAGCTAAGTCTTGCCTGTCGATGGCTATGCTATTGGCGGCCGGGTTCAGCCTGAGCAGTCAGGCGACACAACTTATCTATACCCCAGTTAACCCCAACTTCGGTGGCAGCTATCTTAACGGCTCCTACCTGCTGGCTAACGCCTCGGCCCAAAACGATCACAAGGGGGGCTCAGGGTATACGCCTCCCAGTGCACTCGAGCGTATGGCGAGTTCACTGGAGTCTCGCCTGATGAGCCAACTCTTTAATGATGCGGCCAATGGCGGCGAGGGGTACCTCAAGACAACCGACTTTGAGATCCAAGTGGTCAACGAAGATGGCATGCTGCTGGTGCATATCACAGACCTATTAACCGGTGAGACCACGGTTATCGAGGTGGGTGGGTTGAGCGATAGTTCGAGTGTAGGTGGCTAACGATGAAACCTTTGTTGATTGCCGCTGGCTTGCTACTACTCTCTGCCTGTTCCACCACCAGTGACCTCGAACAGGTGCAAGCCTCTTCGAGTCTGATGCCGAAGGGCGAGAGCTACTATGATCTCATTAACCTGCCTGCGCCCCAGGGGGTAATGCTTGCCGCCGTGTATGACTTTCGTGATCAGACTGGTCAATATAAGCCCATCCCTTCCAGTAACTTCTCTACCGCCGTGCCCCAGAGTGGCACAGCCTTTCTGGCCCAGGCCTTGAATGATTCCAGCTGGTTTATTCCCGTCGAGCGTGAAGGGCTACAGAATCTACTGACCGAGCGCAAAATCGTCAGGGCAGGCCTAAATGGCGAGGCCAATAAGTTGCCACAGCTTAATTCGGCGCAGATATTGATGGAAGGTGGTATCGTTGCCTATGACACTAACGTCAGGACCGGCGGCGCCGGCGCCCGCTATTTAGGCATAGGTGCGGCGACCCAGTTTCGTGTCGATACCGTGACGGTAAACCTCAGGGCGGTGGATATCCGCACCGGACGCTTACTCAGTAGCGTGACGACAACAAAGTCAATCTTGTCGAAAGAGATCACCGCCGGTGTGTTTAAGTTTATCGATGCACAAGAGCTATTAGAGTCTGAGCTTGGCTATACCTCTAACGAGCCGGTGAGTCTGTGTGTGGCATCGGCCATAGAGAGCGCGGTGGTACATATGATCGCCGACGGTATCTGGAAGGGTGCATGGAATTTAGCCGATCAATCCAGTGGCCTAAGCAGTCCCGTGTTACAAAAATATTGGTTGGAGGCTCATTCCGAAGCCAGAGTACGCGCAAAGATTAATCAGGGATAAGACGGGCTGTCGAGATGGTTCCTACTTTTGAATTGTCATCACAATGCCGTTTAGCACTTTAGTATTAGCGGTCTGAACCGGTAATAACTATTTTGCTACTTTAGCTCAACATTACATAACTATATAT
>NZ_JAKEVJ010000067.1:0-21152 GCF_022398425.1 Shewanella sp. Isolate7
CTGGCGCCAGGTGTAATACCCACTACGCGATACCTTGAGCACATCAACCATCCGCTTGAGAGAAAAACGGTGCTGATGCTCAAGGATGAACTCAAATCTGGCTACTTTTGGTTCTTCGCGAAGTAGGTGGCCGCCTTTTTTAAAATGGCTAAATCTTCGGCTTGTTCAGCGAGTTGGCGTTTAAGTCTTGCGACCTCGGCAGCAAGTTCCGCTTCTCTTGACGTGGTGTTTGATTTCTTCTCAGCACTAGAGCGCCAACTGTAGAGTTGTGACTCGTAAAGATTAAGCTCACGCGCTGCTGCGGCTACACCAATTTTCAGAGCAAGCTTCAGCGCTTCTGTTTTAAATTCTTGCGTGTGGATCTTGCGGGGTTTCTTTGTTGACATATTTCGCCTCAATAAGCGAGTTTACTCACTTAGCGAGATGTCCAAAAGTATTGGATCAGATCAATGTGATCCACAGGATCTTCTCTGCACTGCAACCCCCCCGTGGTGCTAGGCAGCCACAAGTTGATCGTTACCACCAGTATCGGCCTGGCCTACTGTAACTCTTCTCGTCTCAGTGCGGAGGAGTTGATCCAGCATGCGGATCTGGCCATGTATCAGGCCAAGAGCGCCGGGCGCAGTAACTACCGGGTGTTTAGCGAGGAGATGCTACATCAGGCTAATAACCGCCTCATGATAGAACAGAGCATAGGAAGCGCCATCAACGAGGAGCAGCTGGTGCTCTTCCTTCAGCCCATAGTCGAACTCCCGTCTGGGCGTCTACGAGGGTTCGAGGCGCTGATTCGCTGGTTTCATCCCGAACGCGGGCTCATCATGCCTGGGGACTTTATTCCCGATATCGAAAATAGCGAGGCGATCATTGAGGTGGGTAACTATGTGATCCGCAAGGCGTCCGAGTTAATTGCCCGGCTGAATTCCGCCGGATGGGACGATCTCTATATCGCGGTTAACCTGTCGGCCAAGCACTTCTTGGCCGCTGACCTGCTTACCGTGGTACGTCAGGAGGTAGAGGCGCAGCAGATCTCGGCGCGCTCACTGGTGTTAGAGGTGACGGAGGAGAGCGTGATCGAGCAGGTGGAGCAGGCCATGGCCGCCATGGTATCGCTCAAGGCGCTGGGGGTAAGGATCGCCATCGACGACTTTGGCACGGGTTACTCCTCGCTGAGCTATCTCAAGCAGTTGGCCTTCGACCTGTTGAAGATAGATCGCTGTTTCAGCGCCAACGTGCTCGACGGCGAGGCCGATACCCATATCATTACTACGGTTCTCGAGCTGGCCCATAACCTGGGGCGAGAGGTGGTGGCCGAGGGGATAGAGACACAGCAGCAGGCCGAATGTTTGAGTTGTCAGCGCTGTGAATTGGGTCAGGGATATTACTTCTCCCGCCCGCTGGATGTGGCATCTGTGTTTGTGGTGTTGCAGGAGATAGCGGAGACTCGCCTCTGGCCCATCAGCCAGGCTCCCCAACCTAAGCTGGTCAGGCAGGGGAGCTAGCCTGGCGCCTGAGGTTAATCAGGAGCAGGGGCTAATCAGAGGGCTGGGGCTAATCTGGTGGCAGAGACAAGTCTGGTGGTAGAGACCAGCCTGGAGGATGGCATTAGTCTTGGTTATCCACCTCAGAGACGGGGGCGGCAGACTGACTCTCGACGCCCTCGCTAAGCAGATCGCCTGCCTGGCGAAATGCCTCCTTGGCATCGGGCTCAGTGGCCGTCGATTGCACCTTAGCCGACAGTTCGGCCGCCTGCGCCGCCACTTCAGCTTGGGCCGCGGTGTTCAGGGCTGCGGTGTTCAGGGTTGCGGTGTCTTGGGCAGCGGTGTTCTGGGCAGTGATTTCAGCCTTGACCTCGGCCTCTAGCGGCGCCTCTGTTTTAGGTGACGCCATTGTTTCAGACTCAGCTGGCTTAGCACTAACTGGCTTAGCACTAACTGGCTTAGCACTAACTGGCTTAGCATTAGCGGGTTTAGCATTAGCAGGCTTTGCCTTAGCGGGCTTAGGCAGCAGGCTGATCAGCTTATGGGCGATATCGATATTGTCCTGGTGGCCAGCGAACAGTGAGGAGGCCGGGCCGGCGGCAAACACCTGCACGTCGACACCCGTGTGGCCTCCCGTGGTCCAGCCGGTATTCGAGCGCTGGTCGATAAGCTTCTTAAGCTGGCTGGTCAACACCTTCTCGCCCTGCATCCTAGCGTTATCCAGTGCACTAAATTCTTCATCGCTCGGGGTAAAGCCCAGGGCGCCGCTTACGCCGCTCTGCCATTCATCCTCGGCCAGCGCCTGGCTGGCGATGCGTGCTGGGCTGGCATTAATCTGGCGCAGCACCTGGCTGTCCCAGCGATAGTCGCCATGGGTACCGATAGAGAGGCCGCCGGTGTTATGGTCGGCGGTAACCACCAAGAGGGTATCTTGATGCTGGCGGACGTATTGCTCGACCACCTCGATGGCGCCGGCAAACTCATGCATCTCGGCCATGGCGGTGGCGATATCGTTGTTGTGGCCGGCCCAGTCGATTAGGCTGCCTTCCACCAGAAGCACGAAGCCTTGGTCATTCTGTGACAAGAGATCTAACGCCTTGGCCGTCATGGTGCTCAGGCGTCTGGCCTCTGGCTCATCGATTGCCCAGGGCAGCTGCACGTCGGCGAACAGGCCCATCACCTTAGGCTGGGTCACGCCATCGAGCAGGGCGGCGTCCTTGAGTACCTGATAACCCTTGGCCTCGAACTGCTCGATCAGCTTGTCGGAGAAGTAGCGTTGACCGCCGCCTAGCATCACATCTGCCTCGGTATTGAGGTAGCTCTTGGCCAGCGCCTCATAGTTGCGGCGACTTTCGTTGTGGCTTAGGAAGGCGGCCGGGGTGGCGTGGTTGATCTGGCTGGTGACTGTGACGCCCGTGCTCATGCCGCGCTTTTTCGCCAGCTCAAGCAGGGTCGGTACCTGGCGCTTATTGGTATCGACCGATACGGCACCATTATAGGTTTTTATCCCCGTCGCCAGAGCGGTAGCGGCGGCGGCCGAGTCGGTGACATAGCCGCTGACAGGCGCCGGATAGGTGCTGGCGTTACCCACTAATAGGCGGTCAAACACCGTCTGCTCTATCTCTTGGGTGCTTGGGTTGTCCTGATAGTAACGATAGGCACTGGTGTAGGCAGGGCCCATGCCATCGCCCACCATGATGACGATGTTCTTGGGACGGCTCGGCGCCGTCTGCGGGCCGAGCAGGTTTTCGGCCCAGAGGCTGCCCGATACTAGGGCGGCACTCAGGCAGAGCAGGTTACATAAACGGGTGAACTTCATCTTGGCTCCAGTTTAACGGGCGACACGCGCCTCGATGGCATCCATCAGCATGCCAGTGATATCCACGTCGAAGGCGGCCTCGATCTCTCTGATACAGGTCGGGCTGGTCACATTGATCTCGGTGAGCTTATCGCCGATCACGTCCAGGCCGACGAAGATCAGGCCCCGCTTCTTCAGCTCAGGGCCTATGGCGTTGGCGATGGCCCAGTCGCTCTCGGACAGGGGCTGAGCCACGCCGCGACCACCGGCGGCCAGGTTACCTCGGGTCTCGCCCTTCTGTGGGATGCGTGCCAGGCTGTAGGGTACGGGGACGCCATCGACCACCAGAATACGCTTGTCGCCGGCGGTGATATCGGGAATGAAGGCCTGAGCCATGGCATATTGCTGACCATGATTGGTGAGGGTCTCGATGATCACCCCAAGGTTAGGATCTTGCGCCTTGACCCTAAAGATTGAGCTGCCGCCCATGCCGTCGAGCGGCTTAAGAATGATATCCCCCTTCTCCTGATAGAAGGCGCGGATGCGCTGGGCATCGCGGGTGACCAGGGTGTCTGGGGTAAACTCGCTGAACCAGGCGGTAAACAGCTTCTCGTTGGCGTCGCGCAGGCTCTGGGGCTTGTTAACGATCAGTGTGCCTTGCTCCTCGGCGCGCTCCAGCATATAGGTGGCGTAGACGAACTCGGTATCGAATGGCGGGTCCTTGCGCATCAAAATAACGTCCAGATCCGCCAGCGGCGTATCGATGGCTTCTTCCAATTCATACCAGGAGGCTGGGTCTTGCTTCACCGTCAGGCGACGCATGTTACCCATGGCCACACCGTTCATCATGGCCAGATCTTGCATCTCCATATAATAGAGCTGATAGCCTCGCGACTGGGCCGCCAACAGCATGGCGAAGCTGGAGTCTTTCTTGATGTTAATGTCGCTGATGGGATCCATCACTATGCCAAGCTTAATCATCTCATCTTTCCTTATATTAATGCGAAGGGAGCCGGGCCTTTAGCCCAGATCGCCGAATTTCAGTTGTAGTGCGCTAATGACCGTCAGGGCGGCGGTCTCGGTGCGCAGCACGCGCGGGCCGAGTAGCACGTCGGTGAAGGTCTGGGTTTCCGTCATGGCGATCTCTTGGGGCGATAAGCCGCCCTCCGGGCCGATCAGCAGACGCACCCTGTCGGTTGCCATCGTCAACCCCTGAATGCCGTGGGCAGCCCTTGGGTGAAGATTAAGCTTTAGCGCCTGGGTTGGCTCGGCGCACCAATCGGCCAAATGCATCGCCGGTCTCACCTGGGGCACTGTACTACGACCCGACTGCTCGCAGGCGCTGATCACTATCTTCTGCCACTGCTGTATCTTCTTCTCCAGACGCTCGCCGGTCAGTTTGACGCCGCAACGTTCGGAAAACAGTGGCGTAATAGTATTGACCCCCAGTTCGACCGATTTCTGCAGGGTGAAGTCCATGCGATCGCCGCGGGAGATCACCTGACCCAGGTGCAGGTTAAGCGGCGACTCGTTGTCGTTGACTTCCTTGGATAGGACCCGCACTTCGACATTTTTCTTGCTGGCGGCAACGATCTCGGTCAGATAGTTGTGGCCGTCGCCATTAAACAGCTCGAGCTGCTCGCCTGCGCCCATGCGCAAGACGCGCCCGACATGGCCGGCGGCCTCTTCGTCCAGCATCAACTGCTGATGAGGGGCATAGTCGCCGGGCTGATAGATCCTTGGAATTCTCATGCATTACTCCGCGATACGCTGGGTTTCGGTCAGTTTTTGGCACTGTGCCTGAACAAAGGGGTTGTGGTTGCCCTGTCTGGCGGCGATGGCCTGGTCTCGTTGGCACTCAATAGTATCAACTGGATAGCTTTTATCCCATGCCTGAAACAGTTTTAGCTGACTTTTGGCGATCTTGAGGCCATAGGCCTGCTGCATGTAGAGATAGGTGCGGGCTATCTGACCACGCGTCTGGCTCGGCGGTTCCACCTTTCTACCGTTGAAGTCGACTACCATGGCGCACTGACCATATTGTTCAGCCTTGGCGTTCCACTGGCTGAAACGGTAATTACTGCGATCGCCGTTGACCTCGCCGATGGCGGGTACCAGGTTATGCAGGTCGCTCTCCACCTTCTTAAACTGCTTGTCTGTCTTGCCGCAGTTTTTACGGCCACCTTCTTGCCAGCACTGACGCTGATGGCCAAATTCCCAGGCGGGGACTATGTGTTCCCACTCGATGCGCTTGGCGCGCTTCTCCTGTTTACGCACCTGGTACCCGCAGCGCTCGAAGTCGGGCTGCCATACCTTGCCCGAGATGCTGATGTCACAGCCACAGTAGAAGCTCTTGGCCGGAAGCGTGTCGCTGTAAATACTACGTGCGACCTTCTTGGCCTGGTTGAAACTGGTGGGATGGGAGGCGAGGGCGCCTGTCGAGAGGCCGAGCGCAAGCAGCGCCAAGGCGCCACGCAGCAGTGGCCTCAGACCGTATGAGGTTGTTAGCACATTTATTCCCTAAAAAACAAAAAATCCCTTGCCTATCTCTGCCTGGCTCTTGGGTTGGCTGGCTTGGTGGCAAGGTGAGTGTTCGGCCCCATGGTGAGGACGCCGATAGCTATGTCGATATCTAAGCTGATATCTAAGCAGATAGTTAAGCCGATTCTACGGGAATCGACTCAGTTCAGGCAAGTTAAGCCGGGTTCATCATGGCGCGTCATGGACTCGGCTCAGCGTCTCCTTGCAGCGCCGACAGCGATACTGGGTCTGCTGGCGCTGTACCTTGTTGTGCCTGCGAATGCTCAGCGGTACCACGCCGCAGCGGCAAGCATAATCGAAGGTCTGACCGGCGACAGAAGCCGTATTCAGACTGTGTGTTGTTCTGGGTGTCAGGCCATAGAGGTTTATCATCAGTGCCTGCCACTCCTTGCCGTGGGGCTTGACCCGGCCATAGAGGCGATAGGCAATCAGATGACAGATCTCATGGGGCACCACCTGGTCGACAAACTCGTCCAGATTCTCCTCGAGCAATACTGGATTAAACCTGAGCTTGTTGAGCTGCAGATGGGCGGTACCGGCGCTCTTGCCCCTGAGCTTGAAGTTGACCTCGGGGCGGGGGAAGCTGCGTCCAAGCTTCTGCTCGGCAGTCTGATAGCAAGACTCGACGGCGGCGGCGATGCGCTGCTGATGGTCATTGAGAGCGGATTTGATGACTTTTGACTTGGGCGCCTGTGTGTCTTGCGCCTTTGAGCGAAACAGGGATTGCAGTGGTCGAAACATATTAGGGCTTAGGGTCATTGACGCCCACCGTCTTGGCGGGCGTCTTCAGGGGGAGGATTATAGCCGGGTTGCCGCGGCTTTGACCATCTCCTTGACCTGATCCACTATCGCCATCTCTGTCTCGGCCTCATAGGCGGCTACCCTTGGCGTATGGATATGACCTACCTTGATGCCACTGTTGAAACGCTGGCCCAGTAATACGGCGCGGTAGGAGATCTCGTTGGAGAGATACCCCCCGCCAGATCCATTGACCGAGGTGGCGTTTTGCAGTTCAGCCAATGAACTGGCGTCGAACTCGCCCCGTGACAGGGTAGTGACGGTATGGTTGTCGTTAACCTTCCATCTGCCTTTGACCGACTGCATGGCGCCGACCGGTAGCGAGAACTCGACGAACTCAGGCCCATAGAGGGGCTTGCCATCGAACATAGGCGCCTGTGGCGACTGGGCCGTGGCGCCGGTCAGCACATTGAGGTTGTCGGGCGCGGCGGCGCTGCGGTTGCGGCCGGGGAAGCGCTCTAGGTCGAAGTCGTCGCGTCCCATGCTGACGGTGAAGATGGCGTTGACGCTGTTTTCACGATAGACAGGGGTCAGTAAGGATTCGATGATTCCCTGGTCGAAGTCGGCAAAGCGTACCGGGATCATCACAGTCTCTATCTGGGCCTTCTTGCCGTCGACGCTAAACTTGTAGCCGTCTAATGCGAGTGCAGTTAATCCCGAGGGATTACTCTGATCTATGTGACGATCCAGGAAGAAGGGGTCGAAGCCGGTGAGCAGAATACGGATCTGGCTGTCCTCATCGAAGTGGATGTCGCTGAAGCCGCGGGAAGATTTTTCCACCGCCTTGAGTAAGATGGTGCGCTGCCAGTCGGCCATGTTAAAGGCGGGCTTCGACTGCTTGAGCGTCTTCTTCATCGCCAGACGGCTCCAGTAGAGGGATCTGTCATCCTGTCCGCCGGATTGCACGTCTCTGACGGCCTGTTGCCATAGACGCTCGCCTTGGTGGGCCACCATCTGTGTCATGATGAGTTCATCTTTCTGCTGGCGATATTTCTCGTCCAGACTGTCGACCAGGGCTTGATAGCGATTGACGACGTCGGGCATGGCCTGTGTCGCCTTAGGCAGGCGCAGTTCTTCGAGATCCAGGCTGGCGAAGGCGCTGGTACTCAGTAAGCTGGTCATCGCCAGGGCTATGGCTGTTTTACGCATGAGATGGTTCCTTTGCAAAAACCTCTTACCCTGACATTCAGCCAGTGGCCGATGTTGGGCAATGATGGCTCAGGGCGGTTATCAATTTGAAATTATTATACCAATCACGGTAAGTAAGTGATCAGAAGTAGCGTAGGGAAAACGTTCGAGAGCAAGGCATGATTTTTCGATAAGTAGTTATTCTACAATCAAAAATAGTAACGCCGTTATCGGACGTTTTAACAAGCTAGCATGATCAGTTATTTACTACGATTGGTATTATAGTCAACAACTGAGTATGCACGACATCTGCCTGCAAATAAAGACTTGAGATGGCTTGATAAAATGCCAGATTCTTGACACAAATCATCATGAGTTTGCCCGCTTGACGATGAGATGACTTGCTAGACTTGAGCCAGGTAATTAGATGGGGCCTGATGGTGAATTTTGGCTAACTGTTTTTTGGGGAGGGGTCGATGACAATGCGCATCAATCTAGGTGAACGGCTGGGAGATAGCCTGAGCCGTCGTCTTACTAATGGCTTGAGTAGTGGCTTGAGTAGTGGCTTGAGTAAAATATTGGCTTATCGATTGATTTGCACCTTAAGTTATCTGGGGCTGCTTAGCTTAGGCCTGTTTATCTGGGCGGGTAGTGCGGCCGCGGCGACTCAGGCGGCTTCACTATCTGTGTTCGAAAACAAGGCGGGCGAACATAAGGCTGTCAAACATACGCTGGCCGAACCGATCAAGCTAGACGATGAGATACAGGCGGCATTCGAAGCGCTCGGTGCCAGTGGCGTTCTGGTGTTGCTGGATGATAACAGGGGAGCCTTAAGCACTAACGATCTCGCCCGCAGCCGCCATGCCTATATACCCGCCTCTACCTTTAAGCTCCCCCATAGCCTGTTGCTGCTCGAGGCGGGTATAGTGAAAGACGAGCATAGCCAGTTTGCCTGGGATGGGGTGAAACGCACCTATACCCCCTGGAATCGCGACCACAGCTTTACCGGTGCGATGAAGTATTCCGTGGTGCCCATCTATCAGAAACTCGCATTGCAGCTGGGGGCCGAGCGCATGGCCCAAGGCCTGACTGATCTTGGCTATGGCAATGCCAATATCGGCGGCGGACTCGACAGCTTCTGGCTCGACGGTGACTTATCGATATCGGCCCTGGAGCAGGTGCTCTTCCTGCGGCGCCTGTATCACAATCAACTGCCGGTGTCCGAGCGCAGTCAGCGTATCGTCAAGACCATGATGCTTAACCAGGCCAACGGCGAATGGGTGCTCAGAGCCAAGACAGGCTATGGCGTGCGCCAGGGACAGAAGCTTGGCTGGTGGGTCGGCTGGCTCGAGCGAGAGGAGAACACCTACTTCTTCGCCATGAATATGGATATTGCCACGGATAATGATCTGGCGTTACGCAAGCGCGTGGTGAAACAGCTGCTCACGGCCAAGGGCTGGATGTGATGACTGGATGTAAGGGCGGATGCTAGGAAGCTGTTAAGGCAGCCAGATATTGAGACTACAAGCTACATCATCAAAGATTGCAGCGACTCGTGGCTGTTGAAGCGTTTGGTAAAGAAATCGAGGAAGACGCTGATGTTGGTGGCCAGCTGTCGTCGACTGGAATAGACGCCATACACCTTGAAGGGTTCCATGGGCCACTCCTGCAGCAGAGGCACCAGGCTGCCGCCAGCCAGCTCGTTCTTACACACTGAGTTAGAGAGCATGGCGATACCGAAATCATCCAATACCAGCTGTTTGACCATGATGGCGCTGTTCACCCTGACCTTACGCTTAAAGTTGACCATGGTCTTGCGATCGCCCTTACCCAGGGGCCAGATGGGCGCCGAGCGTGAGGTCCCCAGCAGTATGCCGCTGTGCTCCCTGAGATCCTGGGGAGTCGCGGGGGTGCCTTTGGCCTTGAGGTAGCCTGGGCTGGCCACCAGTATGGGTTGGCGCTCAAACAACAGGCGGGCGACCAAGTCGGAGGATTGCAGCGGACCATACTTGATGGCGATATCATAGCCTTCACCCACTAGGCCCACATCGCTATCGGTAAATTGGACGTCGAGATCTACGTTAGGGTAGAGACGCATGAAGCTGCTGCAGAGACTGGCAATCAGCTCCTGACTGAAGGAAACCGGGATGGCGATGCGCAGTGAACCCGATACGTCATTGTGCGTATTTTCTATGGTCGCCTTGGCAGCCTCGATTTCATCGCTAATACTACTGCAATGCTGGTAAAAAAGCGCCCCAACCTGAGTCAGGCTAAGATTGCGGGTATCGCGCTGTAACAGGCGCACGCCGAGCTGCTCTTCGAGCTGAGCCACCTTACGACTAATGGTTGATTTTGGCATGCCCGTATTGCGGGCTGCCTGGGAGAAACCCTTGGCGCGAACGACGGCTGCAAAGAGCATCATACCGTTTAAATCTGGCATTATTTATCACTGTCTCAAATATGGAACAAAGCGTCTAAGCCAGTTTAATAGCATTTGACCCTATAACAAAGCTATATTTATGGGCTAAAAATTTTAGAGGCTAAAGCAGAGGATCTATTGATGACCAGCAACAATAAGCCCACAAACACGACTCAGGTTCAAACAGCCGATCCGCTTTTTCTTCAAGCTGAACATTTGGCACAGGATTTTTCTCTGTTTCCTAAGCATAGCAAGCAGAGCCTTTCACAGCAGATCAACGGTCTGCTCAGCGACGATGAAATACAAGCTAACTTAAAAGAGTTAGAACAGTTGGATGTTGACGGCTATGTGGCCAAAGTCATTCAACCTACCTTAGATAAGAGCCGCCCAGGCGCCAAGCGCGTGATTGCGGATCTGAAAGGCAAGTTAATTGTCGAAAAACATATGGGGCCTTTTTATAGTGCCGAGATCGAACTGAATTTTGGATCTCGCACTCGCCGCATCGGTTTTATCGCCCAGGAACGTACCACGAGCAATGGTGCCTGGATGCCAGAGCATCACCTGGCGGCCTGTACGGCCATTCGTCATTTTGCCGAACTTTCAATGCCTATCGTTTACCTCATTGACACACCGGGTGCCGATGCGGGTGAAATTGCCAACAGCCAGAACCAGGCGCACACCATCTCTAAGGCGATTGCCGAGAGTGCCAACGTCGACGTGCCTACCGTAGGTATCGTTATCGGTGCCGGTTACTCTGGCGGTGCCATCCCATTGGCCGCGGCTAACATTCTGTTGTCCCTACGCGACGGTATCTTCAATACCATTCAGCCACAGGGTCTGCAGAGCATTGCGCGCAAGTACAACCTCTCTTGGCAGGAGTGTGCTAAGTCGGTAGGCGTGTCGCCAGAGGAGCTTTACACCTCTGGTTGTATCGACGGCATCATCGACTTCTCACCGTCTGACAAGGATGAGCGTCAGCACAACTTACGCCGCGCCATCATCAGCAGCATCGAGGCGGTTGAGCAGGCGGCGGTTCAGTTCGTTCGCGAATCTAAGGATCTGCGCGAGCATTATGATCGCAGCCTTAACCGTTTCCTTGAGCCTTCTAAGAACCTGGAAGCGCTTGAGCATCACGCCGAGCTGTCGGTGGCCAACAACCCCACCATGCACCTCAACCTGTTTGGTAGCTCATACCGTTACCTGCGTTACCTGACGCTGCGTAGCCGTATCCATTCGATCTCTCAGGAGCAGTACGGTCGCCTGTCTAAGGTGAGTGTGCCCGAGGGTGACCTGCTGGCGCGTATTCAGCAGGAGCAGGACAAGGTATTCCAGTCTTGGCTCTCAAGCCCAGATAAGCTGGTTTACGATGAAGAGCTTAACAAGCTGTGGGGCAACTTCACCGCCAAGCGTGACGAAGTCTCTACCGAGCGTAACATGCTGACTCGCCTCATCTTGGGTGAGCCGAAGCAGAACTATAAGAAGGCCCGTAAGGCGCTGTTGTTTAACATCGGTTGGTCGCTGTACCACAGATGGAAGAGCAACGCCGAGAACAACTTCAAGGGGCTGATCCACTACCTTGAGAGCCTTCCGGACGAAGTGACTCAGGCAGACTGGCCTGAGCTGAACCAGCTGACAGTACTGGATGTGATCGTGCACGAAGAGCTGCGCGAAGACTTCATCTGGCAATGTCATAACATCCTGATCTTCAACGCGCTGTACGACAACGTCGTGGGCAACCTTGCCTCTATCGCGAAAGAAGCCATGATGTCTAAGAGCCTGTCGCGTGCCTCGGTTGACGGCCTGCTGCATGACTCTATCGACCGTGCTATCTCTAAGCAGGATACCGCGAACGACAAGAACAAGTTCTACAAGTGGCTGAAGTACTTCATGTCTCAGTCTAACCGCGCCGATCTGCTGACCAAGACTGAGCAGTGGAAGAGTGTTGGTTTCCCTCAGCTTAACGACTCTCTGTTCGTTATCCTGACCTATTTCTTCGAGCGTCTGCTGCCAGAATACTTCGCCAGCGAAGAGGAGAGCAGCGAGTACACGGGTGCCATTAACCCAGTGCGTATCGGTCGTCGTAAAGACTTCTGGAACCGTTTGACCATGGGTTATCAGGATCTGCTGATCCAGAAGGTACTGCGTGACGAGAAGCGTGCCGGTAAGATGAGCTGGGATAGTGTGATTGCCAAGTTCTTCACCGAGTTTGAAGAGCTAAACGGCGACAAGATGTCGGCTAACCTGCTGAACTTCCCTGGCTTCCGTCTCTCTATCGAAGACGCGCTAGACAAGGGGATCCGTCCTTGCGGCCTGATCACAGGTACCGCAGACTTCGAGCACAATGGACAAACCATGCGCGTCGGTGTCGCCGTGTCTAACACCGCCTTCCAGGCCGGTGCCTTCGATATGGCCTCTGCCGAGAAGTTCTCTGCGCTGCTGATCGAGTGTGCTAAGCGTAAGCTGCCGGTGATCTGCTTCATCAGCTCTGGTGGTATGCAGACTAAAGAAGGTGCTGCGGCGCTCTTCTCTATGGCGGTAGTGAACGACCGTATTACCCGTTTCATTCGTGACAACGAATTGCCGGTATTAATGTTTGGTTTCGGTGACTGTACCGGTGGTGCACAGGCGAGCTTCGTGACGCACCCGTTAGTACAGACCTACTACTTCTCTGGCACCAACATGCCGTTTGCCGGTCAGATGGTAGTGCCTGCGTACCTGCCGTCTACCTCGACCCTGTCGAACTACCTGTCTAAGGTACCTGGCGCCATGAACGCCCTAGTCACCAACCCATTTAGCGACACTATCGACGATCAGCTCAGCAGCATAGATCCACTCATGCCTAAGCCAACGGCCAAGGTAGTGGATGTGATTGGCAACGCCCTGTCGACCCTGGTGCCTGAGATGTTGATCACCGAGGAAGAGCTGGTACAGGACGATCCGCGTCAGCTGATGAAGCCGATCGACAAGGTACTGGTACACGCCCGTGGCTGTACTGCGGTGAAACTGATCCGCAAGGCTCACGACAACGACATCAAGGTGGTACTGGTGGCGTCAGACCCTGACATGACCTCGGTACCGGCCGACATGCTGAACGAAAACGACAAGCTGGTCTGTATCGGTGGTAACACCTCAGACGAGAGTTACCTCAATGCCTACTCGGTATTGAAGGTTGCCGAGTACGAGCAGGTCGACGCGCTGCACCCAGGTATCGGTTTCCTATCGGAAAGCCCGCAGTTTGCGGCCTTGTGTGTGAACAACGGCGTTAACTTCGTCGGTCCAAGTGTGCACTCAATGACGACTATGGGTAACAAGTCGAACGCGATCAAGACCTCGCAGTCGCAAAACGTGCCTGTAGTACCAGGTAGCCACGGTATTCTGACCAACGCCGAGCAGGCGGTGAACGTGGCTAACGAAATTGGCTACCCAGTGCTGCTTAAAGCGGTACAAGGTGGTGGCGGTAAGGGTATCCAGGTCGTTGAGCGTCCAGAAGATATGATCTCTCTGTTCCAGAAGACCTCTACCGAAGCGGCTGCGGCCTTCGGTAACGGCGACCTCTACCTAGAGAAGTATGTGACCTCACTGCGTCATATCGAAGTTCAGTTGCTGCGTGACAAGTTTGGCAATACCAAGGTACTGGGTCTGCGTGACTGTTCGGTACAGCGTAACAACCAGAAGGTGATCGAAGAATCTGGTTCAACCATGCTGCCTGAAGAGCTGAAGCAGAAGGTGATGGAATACACCCGTGCCCTAGGTGACGCGACAGACTACATGGGTGCAGGTACCGTAGAGTTCATCTACAACCTGGATGCCAACGAAGTCTACTTCATGGAGATGAACACACGTCTGCAGGTTGAGCACCCAGTGACCGAGGCAACCTCTGGTATCGACATCGTGAGCGCCGGCTTCGACATCGCCGCGGGTCGCTCTATCGAAGACCTCGAGCCACAAGAGATTGGCTACGCCATCGAGGTTCGTGTGACCGCCGAGAAGGCCGCGCTGGACAGCAACGGTGTGCTGCAGCTACTGCCACATCCAGGTCTGATCACCGAGTGTGTGATCCCAGAGCGTGACGACATCGAGATCATCTCTATCGCCGGTGAAGGCAAAGAGGTTTCACCATACTACGACAGTCTGATCGCCCAGATCATCTGCCGTGGTGAGAGCCGTGAAGATGTGATCAACAAGCTGCATGACTACCTGGCTAATCAGGTAGTGATCAAGGGTATCGCGACCAACATCCCACTGCTGACTCGTATCCTGAAGGATGGCACCTTCAACGAAGGCGTTTACGACACCAACTACCTGCCACGCTTCATGGCCGAGCTGGATATTCCGGCACTGATCGCCGAGATGGAAGCCGCCGCCGAGACAGTAGGAGTTGATACCGAGTCGCTGCGTGTGGGTGAGAGTAACGAGCTTAAGGTACTGGCTCAAGGTGCAGGTATCTTCTACACCTCTCCGGCACCGGGTGAAGCCGACTTCGTTAAGGAAGGTGACATAGTGACTGTGGATCAGACACTGGCACTGACCGAAGCGATGAAGATGTTCTCTCAGGTGACACTGGCTGGCTTCAACCGCCAGGGCGCCGTACTCTATCCAGAGGATAAGCAGTACCGCATCGAGCGTATCCTGAACAGCAATGGTCAGCAGGTTTCACAGGGCGAGTTGCTGTTCGTCGTTTCTCCTGTCTAACTTAAGACCCTAAATGCTAAATACCCGCCTGATGGCGGGTATTTTTTTGCCCGTGAGTTAGCGTCGGGTTTTAGACCCGTGTTAGCCACCCTATCTAACCTCTTTCGCCAGTGCTAACTTGAGCAGTAAAGGCCCTGCCAGTGTGGTGATGGCGATGATCAGCACCAGCTCGGTGAACAGCTTAGGCGAGATGATCTCCATCTGCAGCCCCATCTCGGCAAACACCAGTCCCACCTCGCCTCGTGGCACCATGGCGCTGCCGACGATCGTTTTCGATCTCAGCGAGCCAGGCACTCTCAGACCGGCCATCATCTTGGTGATTATCGCCAACCCGGACAGCATCAACAGGGTTAACATTCCTGACCAACCCAGGTCTATCTGGCTCAGATCTAAGCTTATCCCCACATAGACGAAGAAGATGGGCGCAAAGATGTCTACCAGAGGCTTGGACTCCACCTCCATCTCGTGGGTGAAGGCGAAGGGGTTTTGCAGGTAACGATTGAGGGGCGAGATAAATTGGCGACTCAAGGCCAGGCCGACGGCGAAGCCACCGAGCAGGGCGGGGGCGTGCAGGGCGTGGGCCAGCCAGGCAAACAGACAGATGAGGATCATGGTGACGATCGCCTCATAGCCTGTCTCTTCCTCTCTGGGTTTGACGGCGCGAAACAGATACAAGAGCAGCCGCGCCATGGGTGGTGCCAGCAGCAGGAAGCCGACGATCTTAAGGATCAACAGGCCGCTCGAGATCAGCCCCACCTCGCCCGAGCTGGCAAAGTTAAACAGCAGACTAAGTAGGATCACCCCGGCAATATCGTCGATCACCGCGGCGCCCAGTATGATGTGACCCTCCTGGCTCTGTGACTGATTGGCCTGCGCCATTACCCGTATCGATATGCCTATGCTGGTGGCGGTAAGGGCGCAGCCCAGATAGAGGGAGGTAAAGCCAGGCAGCTCCAGATAGAGGAGGCACACCAGGCCAATGACCACGGCGGGCAGGGCGATGCCAAGCAGGGCCACGCCGACCGCGCTGTTACCCGCCTGAAATAGACGCTTGATAGAGGTTTCGCAGCCGATAGAAAACAGCAGTAAGATCACGCCAAGCTCGGCCATCACGGCCAAGGTCTCGTTGGGGGCTATCCAGCCCAGCAGGCTGGGGCCGATGAGGATCCCGGCCAGGATCTCACCGACCACGGCGGGGAGTTGCAGCCGCTTAAAGGCCTCTCCGAGCAAGCGACCAAAGAGCAGAATCAAACACAGGGACAAGACGAAGTTATCTATGGCCATGGTAGGCGAGACTCCCCGGCAGTGGTGATAATGTGATCTTGATCATTTTGATGACCGAGATCAAGGCGTAACTCACGGAGTGTGACTAAGCTCAAGTGGATACTTGCCGACAGGAGATGACCATGGACAAGGTGTTTATTATTTCCCAGAAAGCCGAGCAGCAGGCCGATGCCATCGAGACGGGGATCGCCTTGGCCAAGAGGCTGGAGAAGGAGGCGGAGGTGTTTGCCTACAGCTACGAATCCTTTGCGGGTAAGGAGCATTACAACCCCAGGCTCGCGGCGGCGGCCAAGGTGGCGCTGATGCGCCAGCGTAGCGAGGAGATCGCCGCCAAGCTGAAACAGCTTAAGGCCGATGACGTTGCCGTACATAGCGTCTGGAGCAAAGATTTGTTCGAACACGCCTGTCATCACTCTATTCGTCATGGGTTCGACCTCATGGTTAAGGCGGTACATCACAAGACCCATTATCTGCCGATGGACTGGCAACTTATCCGCCATGTGCGTATTCCCCTGATGATGTTATGCGACAACCCCTTGCAGCGTGCCCGTACCGTGCTGATGGCGGTCGATCTGGGAAGCGACAACGCCATCAAGCAGAAACTCAATCAGTGCGTCATTCAACATGGCCAGCAGCTGGCAGAGGCCATGAATTGCCAGTTGCATCTGGCCTACATCATACGCGTGCCCAAGATCTTGCGAGACATGGATCTTATCGACACCCGCACCCTGGTGAAGGACGCCTATCACAGGTATCAGCCCCAGCTGGATGAGATAGGTCTGCATCAGGAGCATGTCCACTTCCTGGCGGGCGATCCCGATCTCTGCCTGTATGAGCTTTCCTGCCGCCTCAAGGCGGCCTATCTGGTGATGGGCGCCCGCCAGCGTAAGGGGCTGATGGGCATGGTCATAGGCAATACCGCCGAGGCTATGTTGAGTCGCATTCGCAGCAATGTGCTCATCATTCCAGCTGACGATCAGCTGTTGCCTGCCTAACCTTGGGGCTGTGCTGCTGACGCCAGAGACGCTTGTGATATTCATCGATAAACAGCAGCGTCGATGCCGCGATCAGCAGTATCAGCCACTGTCCAAGCCCTATGGGGCTGATCCCTAACGCCTGGCTCAAGCCGGGCGTATAACTGGCGCCTATATGGATTCCCTGAGCTAAGACGATACCAAACAGCAGCAGCGGGTTGCTCAGCATCGGCATACGCAGCAGTGAGTTGCGCTCGGAGCGGCTGTTGAGGGCATGCACATTCTCAAACAGCACCATCAGCATCAGGGTGAGATTACGGGCGTCATTCTCACTATTGCCCATGGCCAGCACCAGCAAGAAGAGGCCGAAGGCCATTATGCCCATCCATAGGGCGCTGACGATGAGCCTTTCCAGCATCAGGCGATCGAAGATGGGCTCGCTGGGTTTGCGTGGCGGCTGGTCTATCTCATGGCCTTCTCCCGGCTCGAAGGCTAGCGCCACGTCCTGCACCCCGTTGGTGACCAGGTTGAGCCAGAGGATCTGCAGCGGAAATAGCGGGATAGGCTGGGCAAACAGCACGCTTAAGATAAACAGCAAGAGCTCGGCGGCGCCTGTGCTGATCAGCAGGTAGATCACCTTGCGGATGTTGTTGTAGACGATGCGCCCCTCGATGATCCCCTTAACGATGGAGCTGAACCTGTCGTCGGTGAGTACCAAATCGGCGCTCTCGCGTGCCACGTCGGTGCCTTTACGCCCCATGGCGATGCCCACATGGGCATGTTTCAGCGCCGGGGCATCGTTGACGCCATCGCCCGTCATGGCGACAAACTCACCCTGGCGGATAAGGGACTCGGTGATCTCCATCTTCTGTCTGGGTTGTACCCGGGCAAATACCCTGTGGCTGGCGATGAGGCTGTCGAAGTCGGTCAGGCTCTGCTGCTGGGCGTCTGTTAGCTGCTCGCCGGTGATCACCGCGTCGCTATCCTTGGCCAGCTTGAGCTGACGCGCCAGCGCCAGGGCGGTCACGGGGTGATCGCCGGTGATCATGGCCACCTTGATCTGCGCCTGCTGACACAGGGCCACCGCCTCGATGGCATCTTCCCGCAGGGGATCGCTCATGGCCACCAAACCCAGAAAGTCCAAGCCGAGAAAGTCGAGGTGCTCCAGGGGGCGGTTCGGATTATCTACTTCACCGCTGGCCAGCGCCAGTACGCGGTAGCCATGCCTCGCCAGCCAGTGGGTCTCATCCAGTACCGCCTGAGTCTGTTGCTCATCGAGTTGGCACATGGTCAGCAGTTTCTCCACCGCGCCCTTCACCGAGATTACTGAGCGCTCCTCTATCAGGTTGATGCTGGCGCTGAACTGGTTCTCCGATTCGTAGGCAAACAGTCGCTCCTGGGGTGGTTGTTTGGTCTTATCCATCTCGAGATTCAGCTTATAGCCCAGGGTCAGGAAGGCGAGATCTACCCCGTCGCCGTCGGCATGAATCTGATCCCCATGGCCCTGCTCGGCCTCGAAGATAAGGTGGGCCTCGTTGGCCAGCACGCCGGTGAGTGCCAGGCGGTGCAACTGGGGATCGCGCCCGGCCGACACAGGCACCCCGTGGCCATGTTTATGCACCAGCCCGGTCGGCGACAGCCCTGTGCCTGACACATGGTAGCGCTCGCCGCTCAGCAGGCTGATCTGGCTGATGGTCATCTCGTTGACCGTTAGGGTGCCCGTCTTATCCGAGGCGATATAGGTGCAGGAGCCTAAGGATTCCACCGCCACCAACTTGCGGACGATCACATTGGCCTGGGACATGCGCTTCATGCCGATGGCCAAGGCGACCGTGATGGCCGCCGGCAGCCCCTCGGGAATGGCGGAGACCGCCAGCGCGACACCAAGTAGAAATACTTGGGAGAGATCGGCGCCCCGCAGTAGGGTGAGGCCAAATATAAGGGCGATGATGATTAAGGTGGCGATGGCGATGATCAGAGTGAAGCGCTCGATGCGCTGCATCAGCGGCGGCTTGGTGCTGCCGCCTTGGCGAACCAGATCGGCTATCTGGCCTATCTGGGTGCGGGCGCCGGTGGCGATCACCTCGCCCTCGGCCCGTCCGTGGGTGACCAGGGTGCCGGCGAAGGCCTGATCTGTCTTATTGACCGCCAGCGACTCGCCGGTGAGCGCTGACTCGTCCACCTTAAATTGGTTATGCTTTTCGATTTTGATATCGGCGCCGATGCGATCGCCGTTTGTCAGCAGAATATAGTCGCCGGGCACCAGGCTCAGGCTGTCCACCAGCTTGGGGTGGCCGTCGCGGATCACCTTGGTTTGGGAGGGCACCATCTTACTTAAGGCATCGGCGGCCTGCTGGGCCGAGTATTCCTGCACTGTGCCTATGATGGCGTTGAGCAGCAGCACGGCGAAGATAAAGATGGCATTGAGCAACTGACCCAGCAGCAGACAGGCGATGAAGGCCGCGAGCAGCACGTAGATGAAGGCGCTCTTAAATTGCAGGATAAACAGGCGGACGAAGCTGAGTCTTGCCGGCTTGGGCAGGCAATTAGGCCCATGTTGTTCGAGCCGCTCGGCCGCCACTTGACTCGAGAGTCCTGGCCCGGCCACGGAAACTCCTTGTGCATTTAGGCTGAGGTGATGCTAGATCTATAGCTCATCTCAGCCCTCGCTGCCGGGAATCGGCCTAAGGTTTGATAGAGATCAACGGCTTGAGGGCGAGCAAAGGTCTAGATAGCCCGCCATGCTCAGGCTTAGGGTTATTCTTTGAGGGGGTGATCCTCGGGGAGCTGGCGATGGATCCAGAGGATCAACTTATGTTTCATGTTGGGTCCATCTTCCTTATCCGTGGCCAGGGGCTGGATGAGCTTGTCCTGCACCAACAGGCGGTAGATGCATTCCACCTTGTCCTTGGGGGAGATGCCTTGACCAAAATCGCTAAAGCCGCGTTTCTTGGCGTAGCCTACGCCTATCTCCAGCGCCAGTTTTAACAGTTGTGCGTCGTGCTTACCGTGTTTCATCACGTATCTCCTTAGGCCTGATAGAGACAAGCTACGCCAATTTTACGCTTTCGCCTACCGGCAATTGTCACAAGTGAGTGATTATCCTCATTTATCGGCGACTATACTGATGAGGGATAGGGAAAATGAGGTGACTATGTTAAGCATTCGAGGAATCGACCATCTGGTGTTTCGCACCACAGACCTGGGCGCCATGCTGGCCTTCTATCAGGGGATACTGGGCTGCCAACTGGAGCGCGAGTTGCCAGAGGAGGGGCTCACACAGCTCAGGGCCGGTAAGGCGCTGATCGATATCGCCACCTGCGACAGCAAGCTGGGCAGGCTCGGTGGTGGGCCGCCGCAGCAAGATGGCCGCAACGTCGACCACATCTGCCTGCTCATCGAGGCCATGGAGGAGCAGGCGCTGCTGGACTACCTAGCCCATCACGGCATCGCCACCCAAGGCTTTGCCAGACGCTATGGCGCCCAAGGGTTTGGGCGATCCCTCTATATCCATGACCCAGAGGGGAATGTGGTGGAGTTGAAGTTGGCGAAGGGGTAGCTAAGGAGTCGCTGAGCCTCCTCATTCTCAAGTTGGGGATATTTTTGGTTTTGAGTGACTAACCCGTAGCGTTAACCTAAGTTGTTTTGAATTGCTTGGCAGCAGGTGCAGTGCATGGATGCACTAATGTCGCGCTTGCAGGGATGCAAAAGAGCGACCCTTGTGTGCTTACACATTTGTGACAGATTGAATGAAGTGTTGCTTCATTTTGATGTTTTTGCATCTACCTGACTTAGGGAAACTGCGAACAAGTCCTGCAATTTAGGTATCGAGCGAGGTTTTGAGCGGCCCGCCTGATTTTTGAACGCTAAGTGTTCAATTTTGGCCAACATACTGCCGTTTTACGCCGAATTTCGACCTAATTCCAGGCTGTTCCCGGATTTCAGACAGATCTTGGCTGTCGTCGTAACATCTGGTCTACTTTAAACAGGTTCGCCAAGGTGAATAGCATGGCTAACTGTGAGTCATTTTTCGTCAGCCC
>NZ_JAKEVJ010000068.1:0-20823 GCF_022398425.1 Shewanella sp. Isolate7
ATACTGAACAAATCCGCTTTACGCTATGGCTCTTCCTGAGTTTCTCGACTAACGAGAACTGTTCAGTGAGTCTGACATCAAGAGAGCCGTAGCCTTTTTTAAAATGGTGTTCTCTTCTTCAATGCGGCGGATTTTCTTTTCTAGCTCGCGGATCCGCTGTTGTTCGGGGGTGAGCGGTGCGCCTTTGGGGGATACGCCTTGCTTCTCCTGTCKAAGCTGGTTTACCCATTTACGCATGGCTGAATTACTGACGCCCATCGCGCTTGCAGCCTCAGTTATGCTGTATCCCTGTTTCGTTACCAGCTGCGCAGCTTCTAATTTGAACTCTGCACTGAATGTCGGTCTTGTGTTCATCATTTCTACCACCTTTTTCCGGAAGTGAGTCTATCACTTCGTCTATTCAGGTGGCCAAATTCACTATGCCACTACAGAAATGGGCGAACCTGGCTTACATCTTTTTCCCGCTTTAGTTAGTATGGCATGGGCGTCAAAGTCGTGACATTTATCCATAATTTGACACGACGTTGACGTCGCAATAACAACTACTATAAACAATTAGCTTATTCGGGTAGCTCATTAATGTCTTTAAAAACGGCCCTTTCGTCTCTCGCCGTGTGTTCCTGCGCACTCCTTGTCAATGCCCCGGCTTGGGCGCAGTCTTACCAAAACCTAGGCAAAAGTTTTCAGCAAAATTTTCACAAACAACTCAAACAAAACAAGGTACCTGGCGGCGCTTTTGTGATTGTTCAGGGCGAAAACATCATCGCCCTGGATACCTACGGGAAACGCCGTCAGGGCAGTGGTAAGAAGGTTAATGCCGATACCGTGTTTCGCCTGGCGTCAGTCTCTAAAACCTTTGCCGGCGCGCTGGCGAGTCAATTGGTGCATGAACATAAGCTCAGCTGGCAGCAACCGATCAACCACTATCTTCCGGAATTCTCGCTGGCAGTGCCAACCGACTCAGAGGCGATCACCCTAGGCCATGTGATAGGCCAAAGCACTGGGCTAATGCCAAACAGCTACGATAACCTGGTCAATGCCAACGTTAAGTTAAACAAGATCATTCCTAAATTTGCCGAGCTCACGCCCATCTGTCCCCCGGGCGTCTGCTACAGCTATCAAAATGTCGCCTTCTCCTTTATTGGCCAGGCGATAGAACAGGAAAGTGGCCAGTCCTATGAGCAATTAATCGAGAAGCGCATCTTTGCACCGCTTTCGATGAAGACGGCCTCAATTGGCTATGAAGCCTTTACCCACACCCCCAACCGCGCTGAGCCGCACATCAAGACCAAACATGGCTTTAAACAGGTCAAGGTAAAACCTAATTACTATCAGCTGGCACCGGCCGCTGGGGTCAATGCCAGTATCAAGGATATGGCCAAATGGTTGATGGCCAACATGGGACACCAGCCTAAGGTGTTGTCACAGAGAATAATTGAAGATATCACCACGCCAGGGGTTCGCACCACTAAGGAGCTTCGCCGCCGCGATTGGAGGCCCTATCTTGACGATGCCCATTATGGCAAGGGCTGGCGCATCTACCAGTTTAATGGCCATCGCCTCATCTACCACGCCGGTTGGGTCGCGGGTTATGTCACTGAGGTGGCCTACTCACCCGAGCTGGACCTTGGCATTGCCATCTTGCTCAACGGTGAATCCCGAGTCATCAGTTCGCTGGGCGCCGAGTTCTGGCGTCAGGTATTTGCCAAGGATCACGGTTAACTTTTAAAAAGCTTAGGGGTAATGTTTAGCAACGAAAAACGTGCTCGTCTAAGCCATTACATAAGCGATTAAATAAGCAGCTAAATAAGCGACTAACTATGGCTTATGATGGTGCTTGCATTACCCACTAATGCGTTAGACATTATTGCGTTAAATATCAATAACAATAAGGAAAACCTATGACGCCGCAATGCCCCAATAACGCTTATCGACAGAGCGAGTCTGTGCCATTAGGCCTGACACTAATTAAGCCTCTACTGTTTGCTAAACAACTTAGAAAGCTCGCGCTGGCCTTTGCCGTGTTGTTACCAAGCTACGCCCAGGCCCAAGATACTCTGCTACTGGCAAAGGGTTATGTGGATGTCGTCAAGGGAAAGACCATTGAAGATGCGGCGATACTGGTGAGAGACAATCAAATCGTCTCTGTCGGCCATCAAGCCAGTGTCTCTAAGCAAGATGGTTATCGCGTGATAAATCTTAAAGATAAATACCTGCTACCTGGGGTCATGGATATGCATGTTCATCTCTCCACTGATGCCGAAGATAACTTTCTCGAATCGATGAACTACTCCATTCCAAGACAGACGGTGAAAGCGGTTAAAAACGCCCGTAATACGCTTATGGCTGGCTTTACCACTGTGCGTGATCTCGGCGCGTCAGGCTACTCTGTTATTGCGACCCGTGATGCCATAGCTGCCGGCGAGATCCCAGGGCCCAGGATCTGGGCGGTAGGCCATGCCCTGAGTATCACAGGGGGCCACTGTGACGATAACTTTGCAGCGCCCGAGATGCACAGCGTAGCCGGCGGTGTCGCCGACGGTCCCTGGGCCGTCAGACAGAAGGTGCGTGAAAACATCAAATATGGAGCCAATGCCATTAAGGTTTGCGCAACCGGTGGTGTATTTTCCAAGGGTACCAAAGTCGGCGTACAGCAATATAGCGAACAGGAACTGGCCGCCGCGGCCGATGAGGCCCATCGACGTGGCTTAGTCATCGCCGCCCATGCCCATGGCACCAGCGGCATCAAGGCGGCTATTCGCGCCGGTATCGATAGCATAGAGCATTGCAGTTTCATGGATGAGGAAGCGATCAAGATGGCGGTTAAGGCCGGCACTTACCTCTCCTGTGATATCTACAACACCGAATACACGCTAGCCTTTGGCCAGGCGAATGGGGTGCCGGAGGAAAATATCGAAAAAGAGAAGCAGGTCTCTAAGGCGCAGCGTGACAGCTTTAGACGCGCTACCCTAGCCGGTGCCAAGATGGTGTTTGGCTCAGATGCGGCCATCTATCCCCATGGTGATAACGGTAAACAGTTCTCCCGCATGGTGACCTTTGGCATGACGCCAGCCCAGGCGTTGCAAGCGGCAACCATCAACAGCGCGGCGCTGATCCAGCAACAAGATAGCCTCGGCCAGCTAAAACCTGGCTTCTATGCCGACATTATCGCCGTCGATGGCGATCCATTGACGGATATCTCGGTGATGGAACGCGTGGGTTTCGTCATGAAGGATGGCGTGATCTACAAAGACTAGCCAGCGATTAATGGTCTATTTAACGGCCATCATTTGAACTTATCTGCCGCGCTCAGAGGAGGAAGAATCTGAGCGTTAGGTAGCGATTGTTACAGAGGAAAAACAACGTTTGAAACCAGCCTCGGGCTATCGCCAAAGGCGCTTATCCCCGACTCTTGTCTAGGAGCTTTATCTAGGAGTGTGCTCTAAGTATTAAGCAAGGCGCGTAACACCCAGCTCGCCCCAACTCTGGCAGAAGGCCCAGCGATTTTGTTTGCAAAAATAGATGGCTTGATACCGGTTGTAGCTCACTGTAGTAAATGCACTAGCATCCCGAGATACGGTAGCCGATGCATTAATCTGCGTGCTTACTGGTAAGCTGCCGAGCATGAATAAGAAGCCGCCGAACGCTAAGCCATGCAAACTCATGGGCAAAGGTTTACGCAAGTATCTATGCAATCGTCTATTTAACATAGCCACTCCTTATTTTGTCCTATGCCCGACGCTCTTCTAATTGGCCCCCTAACGAAAAGCAGGTACAAATATTAGGGCCTGTTGACCTTTCAAGTTTAATTTTTGTTCAATCTAAACGCGTTTTGGGCGAGGCGAGAGCCATGAAGCATAGTTACTCTATGTGAATGGCGAACAACAAAGTGCAGCGCGCGTTTAGATGAACCCGTTGGGCAGCGTTTGTAGGCCATTTCTACGGCGTTATCGCCAATTTGTGTAGGATACTACACGACACCGGCTCTGCCTTGTATAAATCACCTTCAAACTGCTGCAAAAACAAACGGCAAAGATCAACAGGCCCTAGGCATTTAAAGTGAAGGCCCTTATTTCACTATATGAAAATATTCACCGCGGCGCAAAACCTAGGGAAGGTGTGAACTGCTCTCATGTGCGTTCTGCGTCGGCTTACAGACCTAGATGCAAGGCGTGGTTCGCGGCAAATGGCCCAAGTCCTTTGCAAGCAGCACAACACTGCAGATTGGCCCCTTACTTTAAGCTTGCGAGAAATTCGGCCTTTAAACTGTCTAACGGCGCGAGATCCTTTGGGCTCTTGCGACTACGGCTATAGAGTGAGGATTCGATAAAAAGTGAAAACCAGGCCGAAAGACTGGCCGCATTGTCAGGCTCTGCCGCCGCGCTGAGCACCAGACTGGCCACCTCGGCGGTGCCGAGCTGAAAGTCACGACTACCCTTACGCAGGCCATAACGAGCAGCGGCATCCGGTGCAAACGAGAGCATAGGCAGATCCTGTAGATAGTCGCTCTTGTTAAACATCTTGATCGCCTCGCGCCAGCTACCGTCGAGCAGCACAAACAGGGGGCGCTTGGTATCTGTGTCTAAACGCGCTTTCAGCGCACTATCTGGCACCACCACTTGAGAAGGCATGGCATACTCGCTAGGGAACACCAAGTACGGCTGATATTCGGATGACTTAAGTAACGCCAACAGCCGGCGATTGGTTCGAGTACGATCCCAGATATAGGCATGGGTATCGGGGATCAAATCGGCTATTAGGCGCCCAGAATTACTTGGCTTCAACACCTCATCGTCATACATCACCAGCAGAAAGCTCACCTGAGACTCTAGCAGTGTACGCGTATCACAGGTGCAGTAGCGTGTCGCCAGCAAACAGGCATCACAACGCTCAAGGTTCTTACCGCGGGCGTTATAGGGCCGGGTAGAAATAGCCTTACGATATTGATAGCGCTGATGCATCGCATGGGGAGGAAGTGTCATTGAGTAACCTATTAAAAACTTGAGCCTTACGTGTGATGGTTTACCTGGTTAAGTATAACGCCCGCAAAGCCAATTAAATCGCAATCGTGAAAAAGGCGAACCATTATGTTCGCCCTTTTCATTTATCATCCGAACTGGCTAGCTAAAGGTATCATCCTAGCTATCTTTTGCGTTATAAGATGCGGCGCAGCAGAAAATCGGCTCTTAACCGTCTGATACGGTTCATGATCTTACGTACCGGCTTAGGATAGTTGTTCAAGGTATCTATCTGGCTGTAATGATAGAGTCGCTCGGTATGCTCGAGGATATGCGCCTGTTCCTGCTTAAACTGCTCGGTCCAGGCTTGGGTTTCATCTTGCAGCAACAAGCCATTCTCGAGATCCAAGGCCCACGCCCTAGGATTGAGGTTTGAACCTGTGATCAGATGAAGGCGATCATCGGCGCTTATACCCTTGAGGTGATAGCTGTTACGATCATGCTTCCAAAGATGGATATTGAGTAGCCCAGCATCGATAGCCCATTGCTGACGCTTGGCAAACTTACGCAGCGACTGTTCATACATATAAGGCAAGGCGCCTATGGTCGAGAAGGTCTCTTCCGGCGGAATGTAGAAATCGTTTGCCGTCTTATCACCCACCACGATATCGATACGCTTACCTTTTCTCAGGTGCTTAGCCAAGGCTCTGGAGAGGATATAAGGCGGATTAAAATAGGGCGTACAGATAAACAGTGAGCGCTTAGACTGAGATACCAGATCGATCACTAGCTTGTTTAACTTATTCTTCTTACGGCCTAAGCCAACCACAGGCGTGATGCGATTACCCGACTTGGTGCCAGAAAAACGGTACTTTGCCTTTGCCAGACGCTGCTTCAGACTACGCACGTCGTTCTTCTCGGGCAGCTTCTCGGTGGCCTTGTCCTGAGTTAACGAGGTCACGGCTCTGTCGCTGGCGATATACTCCATCACCATATTGCGCATCGACTCTGCCAACGGCTTAGATTCGATCACATGATAACGGTCGAAGCGATACTTCTCGCCCTGGTGCAGATAGATGTTGTTCAGGCTGGCACCGCTGTAGATCACCGTATCATCTATGATGAAGCCTTTCAGGTGAAGCACGCCCATAAACTCACGGGACTTTACCGGCACACCAAGGATATTGATCGGATGCTCGGCGTCGTTAACCACCTTTTGATACATGAGGTAGTTGCCACCGTCCCCCTTATGACCGATAAGGCCACGTCTGGCGCGGTGGAAGTCCACCAAAATGGTGACATCCAGCTCGGGTCTTGCCGCCTTGGCCGCCATCAAGGCAGCCAATACTTCCCTGCCCGCTTCATCATCTTCGAGATAGAGTGCGGCAAGGGTGATCGCCCGTTTGGCGTTTGCAATCTGTTTGAGTAGTTCGGCTTTTAGCGCCGCAGGCGTCAACAACCAACGTATGGCGTCGGCGGGTAACGCAATTCCACCTAGCTTATCCAGCAAGGTATCCTCCTTTAAAAATGCTGCCCATCACGGTAGTAGCATTGTGGCGTGAGCGCCATAAACATGATTGAGATATGTTTTGCAGGCGAATATACAGCTAATACGGCCTGACGAATGCTCTGCTCTACTGCGTGACGAATTTCGGGATCTTTGGCAAACCAGAGTACCTCGACTTGCACGAATGCCTTATCGAGCTCACCATGACGAAAAGCAACGCTCGGCTCCCAGTCTAAGGTGAAACTATCGGTCTTAACCTGACACAGGTTCGCTAGCTCATCGAGCAAAGTTTCACTGATTCGACATACCGCCTCTTGCGGTAAACCGCGCATACGAATGTGTGGCATACTGGTTCCATCCCAAATATTAAGGGGTAGAAATTACCCATTTACCGGGTTTGGGGCAAGGGTTTTCTGTTGTTGTACGTCGCACTTGGGGTAAACCGGGTTAAAATTAAGCAGAATCAGCGGCTAAAGGGGTGACTTTGGCCTCCTTTGTCTTAATTATTGTTTAACCCTCCGACATTGGGCATAAAACACCTTACAATAGGCACATCTGTCTGCTTTTAGGTTCTTGCATGAATAAAACCATACTTCTCACCCTGGCATTAACCCTGTTAGCCGCTTGGGGTATCTTTCACTTTAAGGCGCAACTAGGCTTTATGGTGCTGCCGCTTTTCATTGCCTTGGTGCTATTTGTCACGCTACGTTTATACCGCTTGATGGAAAAAGATGAGCCTTCCCAGGACGATTAGCCTAAACCCAGTAAACAAGGACATGTTTCGACGCTTATGTATACCAGATTGACTCGAAGGCTTACCGCCCTTCCCCATTGTCTCCCAAGGTCGCTGACTAGAGCGTTTCCTTCAATCCTCGCCGCTCTCACTCTCCCGCTAATGGGCAGTGCGAGGGCCGAGGTCAGCGATCTTGATAGCCAGGGTTATTATGACAACCTCTTGTCGGTGATCGCGCCGCCTCACTCGCAACTGGCTGTGTTTGCGCAAGATCTCAACAGCAAAGAGATACTCTATCAGCGCAATGCCGACACCTTGTTATTACCCGCCAGTACCCAGAAGCTATTGACGGCCGTAGCCGCGATGCGGGTGCTCGGCAGTGAATTTACCTTTCCCACCCAGTTTTCGACTAAGGGGCGCTTGTCTCACGGTGTGTTAACGGGCGATCTCTACCTGAGCTTTAGTGGCGATCCGACATTAACCACCGACGACCTGAGGGCTATGCTAAAGCAGCTGAAAGACTCAGGTATTCATACCATTAAGGGCAACCTATTGCTCCTTGGCCAAGCCAAGGAGCAGACACGAGCCCCGGGTTGGGTGTGGGACGATCTCGGGATCTGCTACGCCGCGCCAGTCTCAAGCTTTATCGTCAACCAAAACTGTGTCAAGGGACAGCTAAAGCCTAAGCTGGCGAGCAATGCCAGCCAATTGAACTTTCCGCGTTACCTGCCTATCAAGGTGTCGACTACAGCCGTGTTTGATAAGTCGCAGCAAGAGGCATTCTGTGAGCTAAACCTGGCAAGGCTTCCCGATAATCATTACCACATCAGCGGATGCTATCCTGGCGACAAACCGCTTAATCTTGCCATCGCCGTTGACGAACCTGCACTCTATGCCAAACAGATGCTGGGGCGCATGTTAAAGAGTGCCCACGTCAAAATAAGCGGCCAAGTGGCCATCGCACACAGAGCGCCTGTTGGACTCAAGCCGATAGTCACCCATGAATCGGCCGCGTTGAACGAACTCCTCAGCACCATGCTGCTCGATTCTGACAACCTGATAGCCGACAGCCTGTTTAAGGCCATTGGTGCACGTTACTATAAGGTGCCCGAGAGCTTTCATGCCGGCGCAAAGGCCGTTAAGGAGATACTCACGGCAGATGGAATTGATCTGACCCACTCCCAGATCATCGATGGCTCTGGCCTGTCACGCTATAACCTTATCTCGGCGCGCCAACTGGCGCAGACGTTAAGCCTTATCGCCAAAGATGAAAAATTAAAACCTCTTATGGCACTGCTTCCGGTTGCCGGGATAAGTGGTACTCTGACCTATAAGAGAGGCTTTCACCAGCCACCGCTGATGAGCAAGGTATCGGCCAAGACGGGCTCAATGCAAGGCGTCGATAACTTAGCGGGTTACCTTTCCCTAGGTAGCGACCAACAGCTGTTATTTGTGGTGATGGAAAATGGCCAGAGCCAGAAGAGTAAAAAGCAAAGCCTGGTGCCATTTAGTGCACTCTTCCTGCAGAGCCTGCTCGATAAACCCGAGCAGACGGCCATTAGTCACAGCGATTCAAGTAGCGACGCGAAACGCGAAACCGCCCAATAAAAAAACGCCCGGGTTAAACAATCCGGGCGTTTTCATCAGCTGTTTAGGCAAATATTAAAATAGCTCATCGGCCATGGCCATGACGCTGGCATCCCCGGCGTTAACCTGAGCCAGGTGATAGTCCACCTTAGGCAGTAGTTTGGCCAGATAGAAATCAGCCAACTGCCTTTTAGCCTTACTAAAGCTGGCGTCTTCGTGATCACTCGCCTTATCGGCCATCAGTAGCCAGAAGTAACCGTAAACCAGGTGACCGAAGGCGTCGAGGAAGTCGACTGCGCAGGCGTTAATCAAGGCTGGTTGGCTTAACTTGTTCGCGTTGATATATTCGCCGCTCGCCAGTAAGGCCTCGAAGCGCTGCGTAATAAGCGCCTTGTGTTCATCACTCACATTAGCCATGTCCGCCAACTGACTTTGACACTCGGCAACAAACTCAGTCAGAGTTCGCAGGTCGTCTCCCGTGGTCTTTCTGCCCAGAAAATCGATGGCTTGAATGCCGTTTGTTCCCTCATAGATCTGCGCAATACGCGTATCACGAACCAACTGCTCGATACCTGTCTCACGAATATAGCCATGACCACCAAACACCTGCTGCGCCATAACGGCAGCGTCCAGGCCTCGGTCGCTCAAGAACGCCTTAGCGACTGGCGTAAGCAGGCCAACATAACGCGCGGCCTTCTGTTGTACTTCACCCTCGGCATGTTTGGCCAGATCCAGTTGCTGACCGGTAAACACAGAGAGTGCGCGGCCCGCCTCTGTGTAACAGCGTATCGTCATCAGCATACGGCGAACATCGCCGTGAACCAGGATAGGATCGCTCGCGTTGGCGCTACCGCCTGCCGCCTGGCCCTGCAGACGCTCCTTGGCATAATCACTGGCCATCTGATAAGCCGCCTGCGAGGTGCCCAGGCCTTGGATGCCAATCGCTAGGCGCTCATAGTTCATCATGGTGAACATACACACCAGGCCGCGGTTGGCCTTTCCGATAAGGTAGCCCTCGGCGTCATCGAAATTCATCACACAGGTAGCCGAGCCCTTAAGGCCCATCTTGTGCTCGATCGAACCTACGGTGACACCATTGCTGTTGCCTAGCTCGCCGTTGTCGTCGACTTTTATCTTAGGCACCAGGAAGAGCGAGATACCGTTAGTGTCAGGCAGTTTTGCCAGTACCAGGTGAATCACGTTCTCGGTGAGATCATGATCGCCTCCTGTGATAAAAATCTTACTGCCGGAGATCAGATAGCTGCCATCATCTTGAGGTATGGCCTTGGTACGAATATTACGAAGATCCGAGCCTGCCTGTGGCTCTGTCATATCCATGGCACCTGCCCACTGCCCCGAGTACAGGTTTGGCAGGTACTTCTCCTTGAGCGCATCGCTGCCGTGGGCATTGATACAGAGCGCGGCACCTGCTGTGAGCGAGCCATAGAGGGTAAAGGCGTTACAGGCGCTGTAGGCCATCTCATCCACCAGGACGCCCAGCATCTTGGGCATCCCCATACCGCCAAACTCAGGATCGCCGCACAGGCCAACCCAACCGCCTTCGGCATATTGGTCGTAGACCTCACGATAACCGTCGGGTGTGATCACCTTAGCATCTTCAAAGCTTACGCCTTGCTCGTCGCCGGGTCGATTAATAGGATGGATAAGATCCCGCGAGATCTTATCGGCCTCATCGAGGATGGCCACGGCCGTGTCCATATCGACGGTCTCAGCCAAGGCCGCTAGTCCACCCCAAGTTTGCGGAGCATCGAATACGCGCTCCAACAGAAATTTCATGTCGGCTAATGGCGCCTGGTATGGATTCATCTCGTCTCTCTCAAACGTAAGATTAAAACAGTTGTTTTAATCTATCTTAGTTGTCACTGAGAATAAAGCCCTTTAGTCAAATATTGTCCGATCGCTCAAATAAAAAAGCCCCGCTTAGAGAGCGAGGCTTACTGAATGTTTGTGCGTTACCACATGAGGTCATCAGGGATAACATAATCGGCGTAGGGATCGTCTTCTTCAACCACTTGGGTGGCGTCTTCGGCCTGCCATAGGTAACCACACCAGTCCGGCACTAATAGGTTAACCCGTTCGGCCAACTTATGAGGCACCAGGTAACTCACCTCTTCGTGACGAACGATACCGAGTTGGCCGTTGAGCAGCTGACTCTGGAGTTTTTCGGTCACATACACGCTAAAGATCTTAGTGCCTAAGGTGTAGTTAAACTTAACTTCGGCATCCTTTGGCGGCTCGATGGCGCAGCGCTTAAATTCGGTGATCAGGCCACGTACCTGACCCTTCTCCATCGCCTCGGCAAAGCGTTGTTCGTTAAGCGCCTTGTCTTTATCGATCTGCGCCTGTTTCTTTGCCGCGATCTCCTGTTTCAACGCCGCCGAACCATCATCGACCTTGGCTTTACGATCGCGACGCTTCTGGGTTTTGGCATCGCGAACCTTCTGTTTGCTGACTAAGCCAGCCTTGAGCAACTGCTCTTGAAATGGGTTTGCCATCTATCTTCTCACCTACTGGGTTGCGCGCCTGGCGCTACCTACTTATCTTTTGATTGTCGGGCCAACTTGCCCAATTCGTTCATAGCCATACTTGCACCACCAAGCGACCAGCCACCGTCTACCGGCAAAATTGTACCAGTAATATAGCTTGCCATCGGCGAAGCGATGAACATAGCGGCATTGGCAATGTCTTCGCTGATACCGTTTCGCTTAAGTGGCACGCTTTGGGCCACGGCCGCTTGTAGCGCTTCACTCGGTGCTAGGCGGTTAAATCCTTCTGTACCAGTGATCGGGCCGGGCACGATAGAGTTTACCCTTATTCCCTCTGCTCCCCATTCCAGTGCCAGGCTCTTTGTCAACATATCGACCCCGGCCTTCGCGGCGCTCACATGGGACTGCATCGGCATGGCGATATAGGCCTGTGGCGCCGAGATCTGTACGATGGCACCACCTGGGCGACGCATCAAGGGATAGGCCTGTTTAAGCACCTGAAAACTGCCTAGCAAATCGATATCCATCACCGACTTAAAGCCGTTTTCGGAAAGATCCGCCGCCGCTGCGGGGAAGTTTCCAGCCGCGCCACTGACCAGCACATCCAGTTGGCCATAGGCATCCGCGACCGGCTTGAACCCAGCCTTTAGGGCGTCGAGATCTCGTACATCGAATGCCACGCCAAGCATATTACCTTTAGCGTTAAGCGCGCGCAGCGCCTCCACGGCGGCATCGACCTTCTCCTGACGACGACTGGCAACCGCTACATTAGCTCCCGCCTTGGCGAAGGCTTTGGCGATACCGAGGTTAATGCCACTGGTACCGCCCACTACAAAGACGTTTTTCCCTTGATAATCGAACATCTTCTTTCCCTGTCTGATAAAACCTTAACGATTAAATTAGGAGGCTCAGGGGATCAGGTCAAGCTATTTAAGCGACGCGTGGATCTCGGTTAGCGCAGCCAGTGGATTAGCCGCCTTGGTGATAGGACGACCTATAACCAGGTAATCTGACCCTGCAGCCAGCGCCTGGGTCGGCGTCATCACGCGGTGCTGATCGCCTTTGTCGCTACCCGCCGGACGAATGCCTGGGGTCACCAGCTTAAAGTCGGCGCCAAATTCGGCCTTTAACATGCTGGCTTCCTGGGCCGAACAGACGATACCGTTCAGTCCAGCCTGTTTTGTGAGGTCCGCAAGACGCTTAACATGCTCTGCCGCTGGCACATTAATGCCAAGCAGCGCCAGCTCTTCATCACTCATAGAGGTCAGTACCGTCACGGCGATCAATAGCGGCGCCTTATCACCATAGGGAAGCAGCGCCTCGCGCGCGGCCTGCATCATGGCAAGACCACCGCTGGCATGCACATTGGTCATCCATACGCCGAGCTCGGCGGCTGCGGTGACAGCCTTGGCAACCGTATTGGGAATGTCATGGAATTTGAGATCCAGGAAGAGGTCGAAATCACGGCTATGGATCTCTCTAACCAACTCAGGGCCGAAGAGTGTGAACATCTCTTTGCCTATCTTAAGGCGACACATGTTGGGGTCGAGCTGATCGATGAGCTGCAAAGCTTCGGATTTATTATCGTAATCTAACGCCACTATAATAGGTTTGTTGCTCATGCTGTTCTCCTGTTGCTTTGCATTTTATTCGCTATTTACTCCCCGTCGAGTCCACGGATCCGCTTGATGGTGCCCCAGCTCTTACAAGAGGGACAATGCCAGTAGAGAGTGTGTGACGGGAAACCACACTCGGTGCAGCGGTAACTGGGACGGAATTTTATCTGTTGCTCGACCAGTTCGGCGAGCATGTTCAAACTTTGTTTAGCCTGGCCATCTTCGGCATGTTGGATCTGCATCTTCATCAGATGCTGAAAGCTCTTCATGGTGGGATGACGATAGAGGCCATCGAGGATCAACTTCTCGGCATCCTGGGTTTCTCCCTGAGCAATCATCTGCTGCGCAAGCGTGATGGCGACGCTGGCACCGGCCCCCTGCTCTAACGCCTCGCGTAGCAGCTCACGATAGGCACTAAGATCCTTAGTCGATTGGTAAACTTCTTTTGCTATGGCGAGCGCCTCGGGAAAGAGCTCGATATCGGCATCTTTCAACCGGCACAACATCTCTTTGGCTCGGCCAAATTCTTGCTGAGCGAGAAACAGCTTGGCGCTACTTAACATGGCGCGGCCACATTGCGCGTCCTGCTTGATTGCCTGAGCCAGGTGCTTGAGCTTTAGCTCGCTATCGCTTGCTTCATCGGCGAGCTCACAATAGAGATGGGCCTGCAGATGCTTGAGCGATTGCTGACGCTTACGTTTGAGGCTCTTGATTATATCGATCGCCTTCTGCCAATCCTTGGTCACCTGATAGATGGCGATAAGCTGGTCTTCGGCCTCTTCGCTGTGATCTTCCTGACGAACCAGATTGAGGAAGATCTCCTCGGCCCTATCGTAGAAGCCGGCTGCCAGATAGTCTTTGCCGAGCTCCATCATGGCGATGTCGCGCTGCTCTGTGGTCAGGGTTGGGCGGGCGATAAGGTTTTGGTGAATGCGAATAGACCTGTCCACCTCGCCTCGCTTGCGAAATAACGAGCCTAGCGAGAGATGGGTATCTATGGTGTCATCATCTACGTCGAGCATGGAGATGAAGAGATCGACAGCCTTGTCTGATTCGTTAGACAGAAGGAAATTAAGGCCGGTAAAGTAATCGCGGCTTAACTGCTTTCGCTTATTATTCTGTTTGTGCCTGATACTACGGCGCCCCATGTACCAGCCGTAACCGGCGGCGATGGGCAACAACAGAAACAGAATCTCTAACATATTAAGCGTTTACTTCCTTCGCTTGATGTTTGATTTGAGAAGATGGCGTAAGCGCCTCAACCGGCAATTTGGCCTCTAGCTGCTCGATTTTCTTATTGGCCTTACGCAGTTGCAGTCTCACCTTGGTAATGTAATAGATGGCAAACAGCCAGCTAACCAGGAAACCCGCCAAAAACACCACGCCGAGTACGACAGGTAGTCGATATTCGCCCTGAGCGACGAAATAACTGATGGTCACCAGCTGTTCGTTACGCGCACCAAACAATAAAGCCAAGGCAAAAAACAGGGCGACAAGCACGGTCGCGATAAATGACTTCACGTTACTCTCCATAAACCCGTGGTGGTGGGTTGATTATCCAAGAAATTTAGCGAACTAGCTAGCCATACCTAAACTTTAGGCATAAAAAAACCTCCTTTCGGAGGCTTTTAAAACAATGTCATTTACGAGTTGATAGCATCAACGCGCTCACGCAGTTCTTTGCCAGGCTTAAAGTGCGGTACATACTTGCCTTCCAGTTCAACTGAAGTACCAGTCTTAGGATTGCGGCCTGTACGTGGTGCACGATAATGAAGGGAAAAACTACCAAAGCCACGGATCTCGATACGGTCACCGCCTTCCAATGTTGTTGCCATCTGCTCCAACATCTCTTTAATAGCGCTTTCTACTTCTTTTGCCGACAGCTGCGACTGCCTACTGGCAAGTTTTTCGATCAGTTCGGATTTAGTCATCCTGTACCCTCTATAATCAAGCCAAACACAGTCACCTAGCGGGGATGTTGCCATCCCCGAACTTCAGGCGAATTATTTGCGAGCCGCTTTGAACGCTTCAGCCATGGCATTGCTCATAGCAACGTCATCTTGCTTGTTCAAGTTAGCCATCGCTTCCTTCTCATCAGCTTCGTCTTTCGCACGGATAGACAGGCTGATAGTACGGTTCTTGCGATCAACACCCATGAACTTAGATTCAACAGTGTCACCTACTGAGTATACAGTAGATGCATCTTCGATGCGCTCACGAGAGATGTCTGAAACACGTAGGTAACCTTCTACAGTTTCAGCCAACTCGATAGTTACGCCTTTCGCGTCTACTGCAGTAACAGTACCAGTTACGATAGCACCTTTCTTCTTATCTGCAAGGTATGCATTGAAAGGATCGTCTTCAGTCTGCTTAACGCCTAGGCTGATACGCTCACGCTCTGGGTCAACTGACAGTACAACTGCGCTGATTTCGTCGCCTTTCTTGTAATCAGATACGGCTTCTTCGCCAGTACCGTTCCAAGAGATGTCAGACAGGTGAACCAGACCGTCGATACCGCCGTCTAGACCGATGAAGATACCGAAGTCAGTGATAGACTTGATCTTACCAGTAACCTTGTCACCTTTCGCATAACGCTCTGCGAAATCATCCCATGGGTTGGTCTTACATTGCTTAAGACCTAGAGAAATACGACGACGCTCTTCGTCGATGTCTAACACTAGAACCTCAACTTCATCACCTAGGTTAACAACCTTAGATGGGTGGATGTTCTTGTTAGTCCAATCCATTTCAGAAACGTGTACCAGACCTTCAACACCTTCTTCGATTTCAACGAAGCAGCCGTAGTCAGTTAGGTTAGTTACGCGACCAGTCAACTTAGTGTTTTCTGGGTAGCGCTTGCTGATTTCTAACCATGGATCTTCGCCAAGTTGCTTAAGACCTAGTGAAACACGAGTGCGCTCACGATCGTACTTAAGTACTTTAACGTTGATTTCGTCACCAACGTTTACGATTTCAGATGGGTGCTTAACGCGCTTCCAAGCCATATCTGTGATATGTAGAAGACCGTCAACGCCACCTAGGTCAACGAATGCACCGTAGTCAGTCAGGTTCTTAACGATACCCTTAACGGCTTGACCTTCTTGTAGGTTCTCAAGTAGTGCATCACGCTCAGCGCTGCTTTCAGACTCGATAACTGCACGACGAGAAACAACAACGTTGTTACGCTTCTGGTCTAGCTTGATAACCTTGAATTCTAGTTCTTTGTTTTCTAGGTGAGCAGTGTCGCGAACTGGGCGAACGTCAACTAGAGAACCTGGTAGGAATGCACGGATACCGTTTAGTTCAACGGTGAAACCGCCTTTAACCTTACCATTGATGACACCGATTACAGTTTCAGCATCTTCGTAAGCTTTTTCTAGAACGATCCAAGCTTCGTGACGCTTAGCTTTCTCACGAGAAAGTTGAGTTTCACCGAAACCGTCTTCAACAGAGTCAAGGGCTACGTCAACTTCGTCGCCAACTGCGATTTCTAGAACGCCTTGAGCGTTTTTGAATTGGTCAGCTGGGATTGGGCTTTCAGACTTAAGGCCAGCGTCAACCAGTACCATACCGTTCTGGATTGATACTACAGTACCACGAACGATAGAACCTGGACGGAACTCAAGTTGTTGAAGGGATTGTTCAAATAGATCAGCAAAAGATTCAGTCATGTTAATTTACTTTAAGTAATAAACCACGGCCCATCCTAGACGTGGAGTCAGATTAATCATTTGTCGCATCCGTGTGACAAATCGTAAAGCCCCTGCCCCCTAGAGGACAAGATCAGGTAATTTTTCCTTGATGTGTGAGAGCGCAAGCTCAACCACTTCATCAATGCCTATGCCAGTCGTATCGATCACCAGCGCATCCTCGGCAGGAACCAGAGGCGCAACCGGACGATTCATATCACGCTCATCGCGTTCGACGACCTCGGCCAAAAGACGGTCGATATTAACATCGAAGCCCTTGTCCTGCAACTGATTATAGCGCCTTTGAGCCCTTTCCTCAGCCGATGCGGTTAAATAAAGTTTAGCTGGAGTTGTGGGAAAAACGACCGTCCCCATATCGCGACCGTCTGCGATAAGACCTGGTGCCTCGGCAAAGGCGCGCTGACGACGAAGAAGCGCCTCACGAACGCGGGGAAAAGCAGCCACTTTAGAAGCGGCGTTTGAACACTCCTGGCTACGAATGGCGTGGGACACATCTTCGCCTTCTAACACCACTTTAATGCCGTTGCCGTTAGCCGAAATAAATTGCACATCTAGGTGCGCCGCTAACAGGGCCAGTGATGCTTCGTTGTCCAGCTCGACGTTGTGGTGAATAGCCGCGAGGGCCAAGACACGATATATGGCACCGCTATCAAGCAGCTTCCATCCTAAACGCGAAGCAAGTATCTGACTAATAGTGCCTTTACCTGCACCGCTTGGGCCGTCAATAGTGACGATGGGAGCCCGTTGTGACATATGATTCTCCAAATTAAATCTATCTTCCCTAAAGATCCTGAATGTCGTCCTCGAAAAACTGCGCGCGCATTATAAACTAAAAGCTTGCATAAAGCGGCAAAAAGTTACGAATTAACACAAATGGATCATTTAAGTGCGCGGGTCATATGAGCTGACCCGCGCTGGAGGACTTAGGTGAAAGACATAGCCTACTGGGCCAGCGCCGCGAATTGGGCGAAATAGTCAGGGAAGGTCTTGGAGGTACAATCTGGGTCGTTGATGGTAATGCCACAATCGGCAAAGGCCATCAGCGAGAAACACATGGCCATACGATGATCGTTATAGGTATCGATATCGGCAGTGTTTAGCTGAGCCGGTGGCGTGACGCGAATAAAGTCGTGGCCCTCTTCGACTTCGGCGCCCACTTTACGCAGTTCGGTCGCCATGGCCGCGAGACGGTCTGTCTCCTTGATACGCCAGTTATAGATATTGGTCAGGGTCGTGGTGCCGCTTGCAAACAGCGCCGTCGTGGCAATCGTCATGGCGGCATCCGGGATATGGTTCATATCGAGATTAACCCCATGCAGCGGCGCGCTTCTGGCGATAATGAAATCATCGCCCCACTCTATCTCGGCGCCCATGGCCTCGAGCACGTCGGCAAACTTCACATCGCCCTGAATGCTTTTTAGTCCAACGCCGGTGACCTTAACCTCACCGCCCTGAATGGCGCCCGCGGCCAGGAAGTATGACGCCGAGGAGGCATCGCCCTCGACCAGTACAGTACCGGGCGAGACATATTTTTGTCCCGCGGGTATTTCGAAACGCTGATAGTCATGGTTAATGACGGTGACGCCAAATTGGGCCATCAAGGCGATGGTGATATCGATATAGGGTTTAGAGACCAGCTCTCCCTTGATCTTGATATTCACCTGCTCTTTAGCAAGTGGCGTGACCATCAGCAGTGCGGTAAGAAACTGACTCGACAGATCACCGGCAATTTCTACATCGCCGCCATTGAGTCCGGTGGCATTTATGGTTAACGGCGGAAAGCCTGGCTGCTTCAAGTAGCTGATGTCGGCGCCGAGGGCGCTAAGGGCGTCGACCAGATCGCCGATGGGACGCTCCTCCATGCGAGGCTCACCGGTTAGGGTAAATTCACCGCGTCCAAGTGTGAGCGCCGCGCATAAGGGACGCATCGCAGTACCAGCGTTACCGAGGAACAGCGTCTGAGCCGAGTCACTATTAATGGCGCCGCCCAGACCTTCGAGTTCGCAAACCCGGTTATTGTCTGACAGCTGGTAATTCACCCCAAGTTGTTTCAAGGCCGTTAGCATGTGACGAATGTCGTCGGAATCGAGCAGATTGGTAAGCCGGGTTTTCCCTTCAGCTAAGGTCGCCAACAACAGGGCGCGATTAGAAATACTCTTGGAACCGGGAATATTGACGGTGCCATGAACCTTAGATATGGGATCGAGTCGTAGTTGTTTCATTAATCACTTCTTAATTGGTTGCAGCCAAGGCTGGCCGCGGATTATTGATACTGTTAGATACTTAACACTTGCCATCACGACAAAATGGCCATCTGCTCAATTAAGCTGAGCCTCGTGGTTATAAAATTACTGATTGAGCCGCACTATTCAACTCTTTTTTACGATTTATAGCCGTTAATGAGTAATTTTCTTTCTTAGTACGCTAACGGCCCACAAATAAACGGTAAAAACAGGCAAGCCATCCGCCACTGGCATGAAAATTTGCCAAGTTTAAGTTTCCATAAAATCGCGTCTTGTGCTGTAAATCCCGCGCAAAATTAGTTTATCCTAAGGCTACGCACAGCGAAGGCCATTAAGGGCCTATAACAAGACAATAAGGTAGTTGGAGCCATGTTCGAGAATCTTTCCCCTATGCCCGCAGATCCTATCCTAGGGCTGATGACAAAATTCCGTGAAGATCCCCATGCAAACAAGGTAGATCTAGGCGTTGGTGTATATAAGGATGAAGCGGGAAACACCCCGATCTTAGCCTGCGTCAAACGCGCCGAGCAGCATCGTATCGATACCGAGGCAACAAAAGTTTACATAGGTCCAACGGGCTCCCCCGCCTTTAATCAGCTGATGGGCGAATTGGCGTTTGGCCAAGACAACCCGGCGCTGCTAGCCGATCGCATTCGCACCGTATCTACCCCAGGTGGCACTGGCTCCCTGCGTGTCGCGGCGGACTTCATCAAACGTATCAATCCAAACAGCGTTATCTGGGTGAGCGATCCAACCTGGGCAAATCATACTGGCTTGTTTGAGGCGGCCGGAATTCAGGTCAAGACCTACCCCTACTATGATCATGAAAACAAGACGCTGAAATTCGAGGAGATGCTGGCAACCCTTGGCCAGATTGGCGCAGACGATGTGGTCTTGTTCCATGCCTGTTGTCACAACCCGAGTGGCATGGACCTCACTAACGAGCAGTGGGATCAGGTGATCGCACTGACTAAGCAACAAGGTTTCACTCCACTCATCGACATGGCCTATCAGGGCTTTGGTGACGGTGTCGATGAAGATGCCTATGGCGTGCGCCAGATGGCGGCCAATGTCGACGACATGATCCTATGTAGCTCTTGCTCGAAGAACTTCGGCCTGTATCGCGAGCGTATCGGCGCCTGCTCTATCGTCGCTAAAGATAGCCAAAAGGCCAATGTGGCTTATTCTGTACTGCTCTACGTGGTGCGCTGCATCTACTCTATGCCGCCAGCCCATGGCGCGGCGATTGTAGAAACCATTTTGGGTTCAGATGAACTCAAGCAGCAGTGGCTGGATGAGCTAAAAGTGATGCGTGACCGCATCAATGGCAACCGTGCCATGCTAGTGAACAAGCTGATCGAAAAAGGTGTAACCCGTGACTTTAGCTTTATTGCCAAGCAGAAAGGTATGTTCTCCTTCCTCGGCATTACCCCAGAGCAAGTTGCGCAGCTCCAGGCGGACCACAGTATCTATATGGTAGATTCGAGCCGTATCAGCATCGCCGGCATTGGTAATGGCAATGTCGATTACCTCGCCGAGTCCATCGCCAAGGTGTTGTAATACTCAGCCGATATCAGATATTTAATATCTCGTAAAAAGGGGACCATACGGTCCCCTTTTTGTTTAGCTCAAGCGCCCTTTGAGTTATACCAATCACAGTAAACATGTGATCAGAAATAGCACAGGAAAAACGCTTGAGAACAAATCAGGATTTTTAGGGAAGGTGCGAACAAGTCGTCGCACAGCTCTGGCTTTGATAGCAGCGACAGTTCAAGGCATTCAACTGAGGGCATGCCGAGGCCTGCTGAAGTTGAATAACGCCGAAATGGTGTTGCTATCAAAGCCCCGCAGGGCGAGGCTTACTGCGGTATTTGCTGCGTTACAGTTCTTGCGAAGGACTAGGGCCATTCGCTGCAAACTGTGCCTTGCATCTATCCACTTTAAGCACACGCAGAGCAAGCA
>NZ_JAKEVJ010000069.1:0-19771 GCF_022398425.1 Shewanella sp. Isolate7
ATCACACCGCAATCCGACAGCCATTGATTGACCGTTTGGAATAACTTACGAGTGAGTTTGTGTTTTTCCAGCAAGTGCCGGAAATTCATAATGGTAGTGCGGTCAGGAATGGCTTTATCCAGTGACAGTTGTGCAAACTGACGCATCGAATCAATCTCGTAAAGCGCATCTTCCATCGCCTCATCACTCAGACTGTACCATTGCTGCATACAGTGAATGCGGAACATCGTTTCCWGTGGATAGGGACGACGACCATTGCCCGCTTTTGGATAAAAGGGCTCAATCACTTCCAGCAGTTGAGTCCATGGTAATAGGTTGTCCATCCGAGATAAGAAAATCTCTTTACGGGTCTGGCGGCGCTTGCTGGAAAACTCACTATCGGCAAAAGTTAACTGTTGGCTCATGGGCGGTAATGGCTGTGATTTACTATGTAGCTATGATCTCACATCAGGGACTTATTCGCATCTTCCCTAATAAATTTAAGCAGTGAGGGTGCTTCGCGAATGCTTTGACTATATCTTCCTCTGAACTATTTCCTTCAGCAATGGCTTCAAGTTGGTGGACACTCACTATAAAGTTAGTAAAGCTCTCAACGGTTTCTTTAACATTGCTAGGTATTTGTTCTGAATCAAGATCAGGGTTTTCTTTATCGTTTAGAGGAATAATAGAGCTAAGAAGCCATGCCCTTATCTCTTGTCTATCTGTAGGAATATCTAGATCAAAATCTTCCATGACTGAGTAGTTTCTTTCCTGTTTTTGAATAAGACAAAAACTATTAGAAATGGCGTGAAAAGTCTACAACTGACGTTAACTGACTAAAACAGGCGTTATTCAAAAAAGTTATAACAAAAAGTGCTAAAAAAGGCCTGTTCTATGGCGGCACAGGGGGCGGCACCAGATTTTGTTAAAATCGTAAGCAGTTGAATTTTATAAGTAAAAAGGTCTATCTGGTCTCCCCACAGGGACTCGAACCCCGATCGATCGCTTAGGAGGCGACTGCTCTATCCTGTTGAGCTATAGGGAGACGAAAGTGATTATACTGTTTTTCATCGCGATGAAAAGGCTTTAGATTTAGTTGCTTAATTAGTGCACTAATTAAGTTAGATTTTCATCGCGATGTCGTTAATTTGTATGTTGATTGCACCATTGGCGCCTTGCAGTATGGCGGTGGCGCTTTCCTGGGTCACCTGATCTATGGTGATTTGGGCTCGAGATTCGCTGGCAACCGCCCGCATGTTATCCAGGCGATCCGGCAGATTCTGCTGTAGCACCAGTTGGAATTTATCCCCAACTTTCACGCCATGATTACGCCCCAGATTGATGATAACCCGGTTGTCGACGCGGGATACCACCTGCCCGAGTAGCGGACGGCAATCGAGCACCTTGTCGATATCTTCGCTAGCCTGGGTCAGCAGCATCTCGATGTTCTTACCATAGCTAGATGCCCAGAAACGGTTGCTATGGGCCGGCACCGTGGCCTGGCGTTCAAATTCCCAAGGGGCAGGGGCGTCATAGTATTCACTCCAGATCTGCTCGCCGCTGATGCCGTGGTAGAGGGAGAGGCGTAGCTGAAACTGGCGTTGGGGATAGCTATCCCATAGGCCAAACAGGCTGCCTTCGACTGGCGCCGTGGAGATGTCGATGATCTCCGGCAGTAGTATATATTGGCTGTCGGTGATCTCGCTGAGCCAGCTGGGGAGACGATAGCCGCGGATGTCGATGAGGGACTGCTCGATATCGAGTCGCTCATTGGCGTGGACATGGGCGAAACTCGCCTTGCCTTCCCGGCCTATGATGGTGCCGAGTTTTTCTGACAGGGCTTTCTCTAAGTTACCGAGATTGCCATATCTAAGTTGGCTGCGATCGGCAATTTGCGCCTGGGGCACCAGAATCGCCGCCTTGAGTTGACTGGCCCCACAGGTCTGCACCTTAGCGTTTTGCAGTACATCGACCCTTAGATTGACGGTGAGGGTATCGTCCTGGATGCGCTCGCTGATCAGCTCGACGCGGCCCGCCTCGGCCTGTTGCGACATAGAAAACTGGGCCTGTGTCAGCTTGCCGTTCTGGGTATGCTGCACGCTGGTAAACTGGCCGCCCGATTGTAGGGTGACATAGCTTAGGGCCTGCGCGATGGCATCTTCTCTCGCCTGAGTGATATTGCCGTTGATGATCTTGGCTTCGCCTTGGGCCTCGAGCCACTGAGCCATTACCTGAGTGTTAAAGGCGGCGAGTAACAGCAATAGTAATTGAATTCGTTTCATCGTATCTGTCTCGACTGAGCTGGTTTACCTGGCGCGTAGGCGGTGCCAAAATGCTGACAGTTTTGCGCTCATTTTAAGGTTTCCATTAAGTAAATAAGCTCAAAGCAATATCTGTGCCCGAGTTGGTTCATCCCAGGTAAAATGCCTGAAGGGTATGAGATGAGAGCCTATTTTCCTGATGACTTTGCCAAGTTAGCGCGTTAAGCGTGAGAGCAAGTGTAAAATGAGTAGGGCTAAGTTTATGGCATATAAATTGCTGCGATATTGCCAATAGGTTTGGCTGGCCACAAATATGGCGCAGCCGAGTTGCTATATTGGCCTAGGTCAATATCGAAAACCATGGGACATCATGATGCGAAACGCTTTGATAATATCTTCCCTGTTGCTGTTGGGGGCCTGCGCGGCAAATGAGCCTGCCACGCCAAGCTTGCAGAGCGGCAATAGTTTGCCTGCTAGCTCGTCGGTGATACACGTGACTCAACAGCTGGCAAATGAGTTGGTGCGCCAAAACGATCAGTTGACGCCTAAGCAGCCTTTGCTGGTGGCGACGCCTGTCTTGCTGGACAATCTTAAGTCGACTAACGCCTTGGGGCTGCAGATACAACAGGGACTGATCGCGGCCATGCATGATCATCAGTTTAATCTGGTGGATCTCAATGTGGGCGAGAACGTTAGGGTGACGGGCCAAGGCGAATTGCTGCTGACGCGGGACTGGCGCCAACTGCCCGCGGATCTGCCGGTTGAACATGTGCTGGTATCGACCATGAGTCTGAAGCCCGATGGGGTGGTGGTAAATAGCCGCATCGTTAATGTTACTAATAATCGTGTGGTGTCTGTGGCAGGGGCAAGCGTCAGCCAGGCCGAGTTGTCTGACTACCTTAGCCTGTCTGAGAAGGTGGTCGCCCATGACGGTAAGCTGATCCGTTATAACAGTCAGGGTCAGGCAGATGTACAGATTAAGGGAGTCAAGCAATGAGATATTTAATTGTGGTGTTGCTGATTGTCCTGGGTGGCTGTGCGTCTCAAGACAGATACATTCAATGGGAAACCCAGGCGCCAGAGAGTTTTCCTAAATTAACGGCTATCGGCTATGCGCCGCTGGCGACTCAGCCGGCCAAAGAGGCGTCGCAGCGAGTGTTGATGGCGATGCAGGCATCGAAAATCGCCGCCTATCGTGAGCTGGCAGAGCAGGTTTATGGCCAGCAGCTATCGGCATCCAGCAGTGTGAAGGATTGGATGCTGTCCGATGACAGCATTCAGGCATCGGTGAGCGGGGTGATCCGCGGTGCGAAAGTGGTAAAGAGCTATCCGGTTGGAGAGCATTATGTGACCGAGCTGGAGCTAGACTTCCAGCAGGTATGGGCCTTATACCAACAGCAGAATCGACCGCAGACGGTGAAGGAAGTGACCTATTTCTAGGGCCTGTTGATCTTTGCCGTTTGTTTTTGCAGCAGTTTGAAGGTGATTTATACAAGGCAGAGCCTGTGTCGTGTAGCCTTCTACACAAACTGGCGATAACGCCGTAGAAATGGCCTACAAATGCTGCCCAACGGGTTCATCTAAACGCGCGCTGCACTTTGTTGTTCGCCATTCACATAGAGTAACTATGCTTCATGGCTCTCGCCTCGCGCAAAACGCGTTTAGATTGAACAAAAATTAAACTTGAAAGATCAACAGGCCCTAGTCGCCAGCAATAAGAAAAGCCTCTGTTAAAGAGGCTTTTTTATGTCTAAAGATTGCTTTTAAGGGATGGCTAGGCTTTTAGATTATTGCCAAGCGTCGAGATAGTCGAGGTCTTGCCCTTGCCGTCATAGGTGAGGCTATTGGCGTTACGACTGGCCTGAAGGGCCTGGGAGAAACGATTGACGCTGGCCATGCTGTGTTCGATAAGCGCGGCATTTTGCTCGTTAAGCTGTTTACACTCCGCTAATGCTTGCTTGGCGTTGTCGACTTGGGCAATAAGCTGGGGCTCCTGAGTGAGCCTAGGGAGTTCAGGATGCGCAGCTAATTCGGTATCACCTAGTTTGATCTCATTTAACAACTGGGCCTTTTCACTGGCGAGACGCAGCAACTGATCCGCATCTTGTGCGATCAGCGCATCCTTCTCTGCCGTGATGGTCTGCTTTAAGCTGTCCAGTAACTTGTGTTGATTGGCGATGATATCGATTATCTGCGTCATAACGAATTAGTTAAGATCCTGAAGTTCCTTCTCAAACTGCGCGATATTAGTGGCGAGTTTGTCGGCATCTATCTTATAGCGTCCCTCGGCAATCGCGGCCTTAATCTGTTCGACCTTCTTGATATCGATTTCAGGAATGTCATTTAACTTGGCCTGGGCACTTTGCAGTTGCTGTGCCTGAGAGGTGATAGAGACTGAGTCGCTCTTCACCGTCTGTGATGGAGCGTTAGTGGCAGCAGTCGCACCTTTGTGCTGCGAGGCTTTTGCGCTGGCATTGCCAACCCGGTTGTTAGTGTTTGTATTTACGTGCTTAATATCTATAGGCATTGTGGGGTCCAACTTACATAAATGAGATCAACATACTTGTCTATCGGCACTCATGGTCAAAGCTTTAGGATAAAGTTTCAAAAAACAGTATAAATTTTTGCGCGTCAAAGGTCATCAGGATCACATCCTGACTTCCACCTCGCCAATGCCTGTCACGTGTGCATCAACTGTCTTGTTAGAGCGGCTATTGCGCACCCGTATCTTATCGCCAAGGTTACCATCTTTTAACGCTTCACCGTTGGTTTTTATCTCGAAATTATCGGATCGTGCATAGATGGCAACGATATCTCCCTTGCAGACAAAGCAGAGGTTACCGGCAAACAAAGGCTGATTGGCTGGGATTCTTCGCTTCACCCGGGTGCCAGTCACCGCCGCTGGGTCATCAAATTGCTGGCCCCTGAGTTGGTTCTGCTCGATATAGTCGAGGCGAATTTGATCCGGCTCGATGATATCGCCGGGCCCCAAGGTCTGATTGGCGACCACCACAGGGAAGAGCACCTCGACACGAACCGAAATATAGATCTGCCAGGGGTAGTCGAGATCTGGGCTATCACAGCTGATCTTGACCGTGTTGTTTTTACTGATGGCTCGGTCGCTGGCGATTTCCGCCTTAGGCTCACCCAAACAGGCGGGGGGCTTTAACCGGGTATCCAGGCTTTGGGGGGTAATAATGACCTTGGCGTCCTGGGGTAAGATAATTTTTTCCTGTACTACCTCTGTAGCTAATCGCGCTATGGTCGATACAGAGGGGACACTGGTCGTCTCCGCCGCCTTTAAGGGCAGAGAGATGAGTAACAAAAACAGAAAATATGCAAAATTTACTTTCATAATGAATTGACTAGCTTGATTAGCCAGATTACACCTATACTTCGTTTGAAGCGCCAAGGCTTTGCCATTTTTTTGTGAGAAATGAGTGTCATAAATTTGACAAAGTAAAGGTCTGGTTGTCATATAACTAGATAAAGCAATTAGTATGCCTATACTCATATTTATCATGGGAACGGCTTCGCATTCACCCGACAACAGGGCAAAGGCATTATGTCGAGTATTCTTGAATCAGTTAACAAACGCACCCAACTCGTAGGACAAAACCGCTTAGAACTATTGCTGTTTAAATTAAACGGGCGGCAAAGGTTTGGTATTAACGTATTTAAGGTGAAAGAGGTGCTGCAGTGCCCGCCGCTGACCGGTCTGCCTAAGCTCAACCCTTTTGTGAGAGGCGTGGCCCATATTCGCGGCCAGACGATTTCGGTGATCGACCTCAGCGCGGCTACCGGTGGTAGACCGATTGAAGATACCGAAGGTTGTTTCATTATCATCTCAGAGTACAACCGCAGTGTGCAGGGCTTCCTAGTTAAGTCGGTCGAGCGCATCATCAACATGAATTGGGAAGCCATCATGCCGCCGCCGCAAGGGGCGGGCCGTTACTCTTACCTGACCGCCGTGACCGAGATTGAAGGCGAGCTGGTGGAGATTCTCGATGTTGAGAAGATCCTCGATGAGATCTCGCCGGTTAAGACCCAGATCAGTCAGGAGGTCGACGAGCAGCTGACCATCGACAGGGAGCGTCATTATCACATCATGGTGATCGACGACTCGGCCGTGGCGCGCAAGCAGATCATTCGTGCCCTCGAATCATTGAGTCTGCAGATCGATACCGCTAAAGATGGTCGTGAGGCGTTAGAGAAACTGGTGACAGTCGCTGCCGAGATGGATAACGTGGCCCATGAGATCCCTCTGATCATTTCTGATATCGAGATGCCAGAAATGGATGGCTATACCCTGACGGCAGAGATCCGCGACAACCCGAAATTGAAAGACATTAAGGTGGTGTTACATACCTCGCTTAGCGGCGTATTTAACCAGGCCATGGTCGAGAAGGTGGGTGCCAATGACTTTATCGCGAAATTTAATCCTGATGAATTAGCGGCGGCGGTGAATAAACATCTTAGTTTGTAATTTGTACTAAGTTGGGCCTGAGCCTAAATTTGGTAAGTTTAGGCTTGTATCAGTGAGTTAGCTAATGTATAACGCTGACCTCTGCAACGCTTGCTATAGTGTATGTTGTAGCCTGTTTTCTTTTTTGATATTGGGATATCAAGGTGCCGAATAAATCACTTGCCGAAGCCGAGTACAACCAATTTAAATTATTTCTGGAACAACACAGCGGTATTGTGTTGGGCGACAATAAGCAATATTTGGTTCGTAGTCGACTCGCGCCTCTGATGGGGAAATATAATCTTCCCTCATTATCTGAAGTGGTTAAACATTCGATGAAGCCCACCGAGCGGCAACTTCGTGCCGAGGTGATCGACGCCATGACCACCAACGAGACCCTGTGGTTTCGCGATCGCTATCCCTTCGAGCTGTTAGCCAATAACCTCTTGCCCGAATATGCCCGCTTGGGGCGTCCGCTGAAGATCTGGTCGGCCGCCTGTTCGTCGGGGCAGGAACCCTATTCGTTGGCCATGACTATCTTGGAATACCAGCAGCGTAAGCCTGGCGCCTTGCCGGGTAGTGCGACTATTCTGGCAACGGATCTGTCCCCCTCAATGTTAGAGCGCTGTAAGGTTGCCGAATATGACAACCTTGCCCTGGGTCGTGGCTTGTCCGAAGAGCGCAAACGTCAGTTTTTTGAACCCACGGGCACTGGCTCCATGGTGGTGAAGCCCAACGTCAAGCGTCTGGTGAATTTCAGGGCGCACAACCTGCTCGAGAGCTATACCTTGCTGGGTAAGTTCGACATCATCTTTTGTCGTAACGTGCTTATCTATTTTGCTCCTGAGGCAAAGGCCAAGATACTGCGGCAATTTGCTGCCGCCCTAAATCCCAAGGGCATACTGTTTCTGGGGGCATCCGAGTCGATTGCCGGTTTGACCGATGAGTTTGACATGGTCAGGTGTAACCCGGGTATCTATTACCAGAAGCGGACCTGATGCACTTGCTCGGGCGCAAGTTTAGCCAGTTAAAGTGCTAACTCTCTGAGTTTGCTATCAAGTTTCAAATGCCAGCAATCGCTGGCATTTTTTATGCCTTGCATTTCTATCGCGCATCTATCTGTGCAAGTTACCCAGAGTCGATTTTATTGGCACAAGTATTGCTTTGTTTATGACATTCGTGTGTGGAGGCAATTTTATGGCGATTAGTTTCGATAAGGCATTGGGGATACATCAGTATACCTTGGGGATACGATCGGCACGGGCCGAGGTGATCTCGTCAAATATCGCCAATGCCGATACCCCCCATTACAAGGCGAAAGACCTTGATTTTGATAAGGCGCTGCAGGCGGCGCGCACGGCCCAAGGCGGGCTGGCGATGAGCCGTAGCAACGAGAAACACTTCGACTTGGCGGCGCTTTCTCAGCAACACATTAGTTATCGGGTGCCAAATCAGCCCGATACCGGTGATGGCAACACGGTGGATATTCAGCAGGAACAGTCTGAGTTTATGCAGAATGCGCTCGAATATCAGATGTCGTTAGGTTTTCTTGACGGTAAGTTTTCCGGCCTGAAAAAAGCCCTTAAAGGAACGTAATCATGAGCCTTTTTAATATCTTCAATGTGGCAGGCTCCGGCATGTCTGCTCAGTCTGTGAGGCTGAATACCACTGCCAGTAACATCGCCAATGCCGATTCGGTCTCCAGCAGTGTGGATAAGACCTATCGCGCCCGCCATCCTGTGTTTGAGGCGGAGCTGGCCAAGGCGAGCCATCAGCAGCAGACCAGTCAGGCGGTAAAGGTGGCCGGTATCGTCGAGAGTGACAAGCCGTTGCAGAAAGAGTATTCGCCGGATCATCCATTAGCGGACGCCGATGGGTTTATTTATAAGCCAAATGTCAATGTGATGGAGGAGATGGCCAACATGATCTCGGCGTCTCGCTCCTATCAGATGAACGTGCAGGTTGCCGATGCGGCAAAGTCTATGCTTCAGCAAACCTTACGCATTGGCAATTCCTAGGGGGTAAGTCGTGAGCCTAGTTAATCCATTAAATACTCAGGTTGCGCCAAACAGTTCGACCCAGAGCGCCAAGACGGTGGCGCCTCAGGCTTCCAGTAGTCAGGCAACCACCCAGACCACGGGAAATCCTTTTCTCGACAGCATGCGCCTGCAAGAGGAGTCGTCGATTCCTGAGGCCAAGAGCCAGGAGCTGACCCAGGAGGATTTCTTCTCCTTACTCAGTCAGCAGTTGTCGATGCAAGATCCGTTTAAGCCGGTGGATAACGACCAGATGATCGCTCAGATGGCATCCTTCTCTACCGTGGACGGCATCACTAAGCTCAACGAGGAGATCGTCAATCTTAATACTGTGATGACCTCGAGTCAGGCGTTGCAGGCCTCGGGACTAGTAGGACAGAAGGTGTTGATCCCATCGGATACCGGGCATATTTCGGCGGAAGAGCCTGTGCTGAAAGGGGTGATCAGTACGCCAGAGCCTATCGAGTCGATCACGGTACGCATCGAAGATGAGAAGGGGCAGTTGGTTAAGACCTTCACCGTCGACGGCAGTGATGGCGGCAACATCGATGTGGCCTGGGATGGACTGGATAAGGATGGGGAACCCGTTGCCAGCGGTAATTATTCCATCAAGGCATCGGGCAAAGTCGATGGTAAGAGTGAAGATTTAGCCGTATCGACCTACGCTCACGTGACGAGTGTTTCGCTGGGGACGGCAAGTACCGGCGCGATTCTCAACTTGAGAGGCATAGGCGGTATCAAACTCGGTGATGTTCTGGCCGTGTCTGAAACCTAGACAAAGCAGAGCGTTAGGGCATTTAGGTCCAGAACAGATAACAAATTTTTAGTGAGGTGATTTATGTCATTTAACATTGCATTGAGTGGTATCGCGGCGGCGCAAAAAGATCTCAATACCACGGCGAATAACATCGCCAACGTGAACACCACAGGCTTTAAGGAGTCGCGCGCCGAGTTCGCCGACGTGTATGCCAGTTCTATTTTTGCCAACAGCAAGACCACAGTCGGTGGCGGTGTGACCACAGCCCAGGTGGCTCAGCAGTTCCAGCAGGGCAGTCTGCAATTTACCAGCAATGCGCTGGATATGGCGATCAATGGCGGTGGTTTCTTTGTCACCTCATCAGAAGTGGGCTCGCAAGATCTCTCCTACACTCGCGCCGGTGCCTTTAAGGTGGACGCCGACAGCTACTTGGTTAACTCGGCCGGTGCCTATCTGCAGACCTTCCCAGTCGATAAGGATGGTAACTCGACCTCGGTGAGCCTCACCACCACTCAGCCGGTGAAGATCCCCGATACCGCGGGTAGCCCGCAGAAAACCGACAACATCGGCATTCAGATGAACCTCAATGCGGGTGAGTCTACTCTAGATCCAGCTAACTTTAATCCGAACGACCCAGACACCTACAACAATTCGACCTCGGTCACCATGTATGACTCGCTAGGTGAGCCCCATATCCTGACCACCTATTTCGTGCGCCCACCCCAGGCGGCCTATACCGGCACCAGTAACTGGGTGGCCTTCTACGCGGTAGACGGTAAGCAGGTCGATCTTGCAGGCGCCGCGGGCACCTATGGTCGCGATACCACGGGTGACGGTGTGGCCGACTCGTCCGGCACGGCGGTTAATTCCAGCGGCTGGAAGGGCTCAGTGCTGTCGTTCAACGACACTGGTGCCTATATAGGTAGTGATCCTGCGGTGATCACTACAGAGACGCTCGGGGTCAGTGGCGCCAACGTGTTAGGCCCTGGTACAGACGGCAGCCAGACGCTAACCCTCAACTTCAACAGCCCGACCCAGTACGCTTCACCGTTCGAGGTGACCGAGCTGAGTCAGGACGGTACTACCGTTGGTCGTCTGACTAACGTGGAAGTGGGCGCCGATGGTTTGATCAACGCCAGCTACAGCAATGGCTCAACCGTACCGCTGGCCCGTGTCGCCTTGGCGCGCTTCTCAAACGAGCAGGGACTGACTCAGGTGGGTAATACTGCTTGGAAGGAGAGCCTGGATTCTGGTCCGGCACTGGCAGGTGAAGCCAACAGCGGTACCTTCGGTAGCATTCGTTCCTCGGCGCTTGAGCAGTCAAACGTGGATCTGACCACAGAGCTGGTGGACCTTATCTCGGCCCAGCGTAACTTCCAAGCTAACTCGCGTACGCTGGAGGTTAACAATACCCTGCAGCAGACGGTACTGCAGATCCGTTAATCCCTTAGTGAAATGTGTTGCCCAAGCGGCAACACATTTCCGCTTCACTTGCCGCTTAGCTTTTCCTCCCTTCGCTTCATTTCTATCTGCTTGATTTAAGCAGTCTAACCAAATCCATTGCTTGGCATGATGTTTGCTTTGTTCTGTTATTAGACAGTTTTAGTTGAAACATTGACGGAGCAGCAAGTGGATAAATTACTCTATGTCGCCATGAGTGGCGCCAAGCAGAATATGCATTCGCTGGCAGTGCGTGCCAACAACCTTGCCAACGCCAATACCGACGGCTTCAAGTCGGATCTTGAGCAGGCCAGATCAATGCAGGCCTTTGGCGAAGGCTTGCCGACGCGTGTGTTTTCCATGACAGAGAACCCGTCGGCCAACTTTGCCGCCGGCCCTATCAAGACCACGGGCCGGGATCTCGATATCGCGGTGAAGGGTGATGGTTGGATAGCCGTACAGGCCGTCGATGGTAGCGAAGCCTACACCCGCTCAGGCAGCTTGAGTTTCGATACCTCGGGTCTGCTGCGAAATGATAGAGGCAACCCCATTATGGGAGATGCCGGTCCCATCGTATTACCGCTTCCTATCGAGAAGGTCGAGATTGCCCAAGATGGCACCATCTCGGTCAGACCGCTTGGCTCTACCGCCGAGGTGATCGAGGAAGTTGGCCGCATCAAGTTAGTCAACCCTGGCAATCAAAACCTGATGCGTGGAGAGGACGGTCTGTTCCGTCAAATGTCTGGCGTGAATGCCGCGGCCGATCCCAATGTTGCCGTGGAGAGTGGGGCTATTGAGGGCAGCAATGTCAATGCCGTCGACGAGATGGTCTCTTTAATCGATCTGCAGCGTCAGTTTGAGATGCAGGTCAAGATGATGAAAACCGCCGAAGAGATGGATCAAGCCTCTTCGTCATTAATGCGCATTAGTTAGGAGATAGATTATGCATCCGGCGTTATGGATTAGTAAGACTGGCTTAGATGCCCAGCAAACAGATATCTCGGTGATCTCCAACAATGTGGCGAACGCGAGCACAGTTGGATACAAGAAGAGCCGAGCCGTCTTCGAAGACCTGCTCTATCAAACCGTCAACCAGGCGGGGGGGATCAGCGCCTCTAATACTAAGCTACCCAACGGCCTGAACATAGGTGCGGGGACCAAGGTGGTGGCGACTCAGAAGATGTTCACCCAGGGCAATATGCTGACCACAGATAACTCACTGGATCTGATGATCGAAGGTCCGGGTTTCTTCGAGGTGCAGCTGCCCGACGGTACCACTGCCTATACCCGTAACGGTCAATTTACCCTGGACGATACCGGGCAGATAGTGACCCCAGGCTCGGGTTATGTGCTGCAGCCTGCCATCACCATCCCAGATGATGCCACTAGCATCACCGTCTCTGCAGAAGGTGAGGTGTCGGTAAAGACCCCAGGCGCGGCGGAAAACCAGGTGGTAGGCCAGCTGAGCATGTCAGACTTTATCAATCCGAGCGGCCTGGACCCTATGGGGCAGAACCTCTATCTGGAAACCGGTGCCAGCGGCACGCCTATTCAGGGCACGGCATCACTGGATGGTATGGGCGCCATTCGTCAGGGGGCGCTCGAAACCTCTAACGTTAACGTGACCGAAGAGCTGGTGAACCTGATCGAGAGTCAGCGTATCTACGAAATGAACTCTAAGGTGATCTCGGCCGTCGACCAGATGCTCTCTTACGTCAATCAGAATTTGTAGAGGTTTGATATGACTAAGTTTGAATTGACTAAGTTTGATATGGCTAGGTCATTCGTCTTAGTGGTCGCGCTGGCGTTGGTGGGCTGTGCCTCAACCAACCAGAAGCCGATCGCCGACGATCCCTATTATGCTCCCGTGTATCCCGAGGCGCCGCCGACCAAGATCGCCGCCACGGGCTCCATGTATCAGGACAGCCAGGCCTCAAGCCTCTATTCGGACATCAAGGCGCTTAAGGTTGGCGACATCATTACCGTGATCCTGCAAGAGTCGACCAAGGCGAAGAAGAGTGCCAACAACGAGCTAAAGAAGGGCTCAGATCTGACGCTGGATCCCATCTATGCCGGTGGCGGCAACGTCACCATCAGCGGCTCGCCTATCGATCTGCGCTACAAAGACAGCATGAACACCAAGCGTGAATCAGACGCCGACCAGAGCAACAGCCTGTCGGGCAGCATATCGGCCAACGTGATGCAGGTGCTCAACAACGGTAACCTGGTGATCCGCGGCGAGAAGTGGATCACTATCAATAATGGCGATGAGTTTGTCAGGCTCACCGGCATAGTGCGCTCGCAAGATATCCGTCCCGATAACACCATCGACTCTCAGCGTGTGGCCAATGCCCGTATTCAGTACAGCGGTACAGGTACCTTTGCCGATGCGCAGAAGGTGGGTTGGTTGAGTCAGTTCTTTATGAGCGACTGGTGGCCCTTCTAAGGAGCGATGCCATGAAGATGAAAATAATATTGGCCTGTGCCCTGATGGTGTTTTCTAGCGTCAGCTCGGCCCAGCGCATCAAAGATATCGCCAACGTGCAAGGGGTGCGTAGCAACCAGCTGATAGGCTATGGTCTGGTGGTTGGCCTGCCTGGCACAGGCGAGAAGACACGCTATACCGAGCAGACCTTTAAGACCATGCTGAAAAATTTCGGCATCAATCTGCCGGATAACTTTCGTCCTAAGATCAAGAACGTCGCCGTGGTGGCGGTAAGTGCCGACATGCCCGCCTTCATTAAGCCGGGGCAGACGCTGGACGTGACCGTATCAAGCCTGGGTGAGGCCAAGAGCCTGCGCGGCGGCACACTATTGCAGACCTTCCTCAAGGGGGTCGACGGCAATGTATACGCGATTGCCCAGGGCAGCATGGTGGTCAGCGGCTTTAGCGCCGAAGGACTCGACGGCTCTAAGGTGATTCAAAACACGCCGACCGTCGGCCGTATTCCCAATGGTGCCATCGTCGAGCGTACCGTGGCGACGCCATTTTCCACCGGCGATCATCTGACCTTTAATCTGCGCCGCGCCGATTTTTCGACGGCCAAGCGTCTCGCCGACGCCATCAATGATCTCCTGGGCCCAGGGATGGCTCGTCCATTAGATGCCGCCTCGGTGCAGGTGAGCGCGCCGCGGGATGTGTCTCAGCGAGTCTCGTTCCTGGCGACGTTGGAAAATATCGAGGTGGAGCCAGCATCTGAATCGGCCAAGGTGATCGTCAATTCTCGTACCGGCACCATAGTGGTGGGCAAAGACGTGCGTCTGCTCCCTGCGGCGGTGACCCATGGCGGCCTGACGGTAACCATCGCCGAGGCGACCCAGGTATCGCAGCCTAACCCGTTGGCAGGCGGTAATACCGTGGTTACCAGCGAAAGCACTATCGATGTGTCCGAAGAAGACAATCGCATGTTCCTGTTCAACCCTGGCACCACCTTAGATGAGTTGGTCAGGGCGGTGAATCTGGTCGGCGCCGCGCCTTCGGATGTATTAGCCATCTTAGAAGCGTTAAAGGTGGCAGGTGCTTTGCATGGTGAGCTTATCATCATCTAAATTTTGTCGCAGACGAGTTAGTCGTCGCCAAGGTATCGGGACTGAACATGGATAAGCTGTCAAACGCATCGCATTTCTTGGACATAGGGGGCCTGGACTCCCTACGTGCCAAGGCGCAGAAAGATGACAAGGCGGCGCTCAAAGAGGTGGCGCAGCAGTTTGAAGGCATATTCGTGCAGATGTTGATGAAGAGCATGCGTGATGCCAATGCGGTGTTTGAGTCCGACAGCCCCATGAACAGCCAATACACCAAGTTTTACGAGCAGATGCATGATCAACAGATGTCGGTCAATCTGTCGGACAAGGGGATGTTGGGCCTTGCGGATCTCATGGTGCAGCAGCTCTCGCCGCAGGCGAGTCAGCTAACGCCGGCTTCCGTGCTGCGTGGCGGCATGGAGAGTCCGGTTGCACAGTCGGCGCCTAAGCCTTTGGCTATTAACGGAGCTAGCAGCGCCAACAAGCCAATGCCTCAGATACTCGATGAGGTGATGAGCGGCAAGGTCTTGCCGTCCCAGGCACCAACCGGGGTGGCAAATCAAGGTTTTGAGAGCCGTGAGGCGTTCGTCAAAGCTGTCTACCCTCACGCCGAGCAGGCGGCGAAAACCCTGGGCACCCACCCCGAGGTATTGATCGCTCAGTCGGCACTCGAGACGGGGTGGGGACAGAAGATGGTGCGCCGCGCAGACGGTCAACCCAGCAATAACCTATTTAACATCAAGGCCGATCGCCGCTGGGAAGGCGAGCGTGCCGGCGTGAGTACCCTGGAATTTGAACATGGGGTTGCGGTGAAGCAACGCGCCGATTTCAGGGTGTATCAAGATATCAAACAAAGTTTTGACGATTTCGTCTCTTTCATTTCCGAAGGCGCTCGTTATCAAGAGGCGATGGAGAAGGCCGCCAACCCTGCCGCCTTTATCCGTGGCCTGCAGGATGCCGGTTATGCCACAGACCCTGATTACGCCGACAAGGTGCTCAAGGTGATGCAGACGGTAACTCAAGCCGTAAAGAAAGAGCTCGGCGCCAGCATGCTTGGCAAGTGATGAGTGGGGAGTAATAAGTGATGAGTGCGCAATTTGAAGCAAATGCAACAAGAGGTGAAGCATAATGTCGATGGATCTGCTTAATATCGCCCGTACTGGCGTGCTTGCCTCACAGTCGCAGCTGGCGGTAACCAGTAACAATATCACCAATGCCAATACCCAGGGTTATCACCGTCAGGTCGCCGAGCAGTCTAGCCTGGAATCCCAACGCCTTGGCAACAGCTTCTATGGCGCCGGAACCTATATTACCGACGTGAAGCGGATCTATAACGAGTATGCCGCGCGCGAGCTGCGTATCGGTCAGACGGCGCTGAGTCAGGCGCAGACCACACAGACCAAGACGAGCGAGCTCGACCAGCTGTTTTCACAGATAGGCAAGGCGGTGCCTCAGAGCCTTAACGACCTCTTTGCCGGACTCAATAGTCTGGCGGATCTGCCTGATGATATGGGCATTCGCGGTAGCCTGCTGGGCAATGCCGATCAGATAGCCAAGGCGCTTAATCAGATGCAGTCGCAACTCGATGGTCAGATGAAACAGACCAACGATCAGATCTCGGCCGTGACGGATCGCATCAACGAGATCAGTACTGAACTCGGCCACATCAACCAGGAGCTGATGAAGTCTCAAGGGGCCGATATGCAGCTGCTCGACAAGCAGGATGCGCTGATCCAGGAACTTAGCGAATATGCTCAGGTTAATGTGATCCCGCTGGAGTCGGGTGCCAAGAGTATCATGCTCGGCGGCGCCGTGATGTTGGTCTCTGGCGAAGTCTCCATGCAGATGGGATCGACCACAGGCGATCCTTATGCCGGCGAGCTGCGTATTACCACCACGGCAGGCGATCAGACCTTAGTGGTCGATCCCAGCAAGATGGGTGGCAGCCTGGGCGCCCTGTTCCAATTTCGCGACGAGACACTGATCCCGGCGCAGCTGGAGATGGGTCAGTTGGCACTGGGGATTGCCGACAGTTTTAATCAGGCTCAGGCGGCAGGTTTTGATCTGAACGGCCAGGTGGGCAGCGACCTATTTCTCGATATTAACGATCCTGCCATGTCAGTTGGCCGCGCCGGTGCTTATGAGAACAACGCGGGCAATGCGGCCTTAAGGGTAAACATAGATGATGTCAATGCCCTGTCCGGTGGCAGCTACGAGCTGACCTTTACCGCACCTGCTACTTATGAGCTTAAGGATTTAGACACAGGCACTGTGACGCCACTTACCTTAAATGGCAGTCAGTTGACCGGTGGTGACGGCTTTAGCATCAATATCGATTCTGGCGCCATGGCCTCCGGTGACAGGTTCGAGATCCGTCCAACATCGGGCGCCGCAGCCGGCATCAAGGTGGTGATGACAGATCCCAAGGAGATAGCCGCCGCCGCGCCTAAGATAACCCAAGATGCCGCTAATTCTGGCAATACCCAGGTGAAGCTGGTGAGCATAGATAATCGCAGCGCCGCTAGTTTTCCCCTAACCGGTAGCGAGCTGACTTTTGAGATTGATACCGCGGCAAATACCTTCGAGGTGTTCGATGCGGCGGGCAACTCACTTGGCGCCCCGGCAGCCTTTACGCCGCCATCTATCAGTGCCTATGGCTTCACCTTCGAGGTGGATAGCAGCGCACCGGCTACAGACAGATTTACCTTCGATCTCAGTTTTGCCCCTGGGGATAACACCAATGCGGTGGCTATGGCCAAATTGTCAGAAACCAAGCTAATGAACAATGGCGGCTCGACCCTTGCGGATGTGTATGAAAATACCAAGCTGCAGGTGGGCGGCAAGGCAAAGGCGGCCGAGGTAGCCTTTGGTTCGGCCGAGGCCGTTTATTCCCAGGCCTATACCCGGGTGCAGAGTGAGTCGGGCGTAAACCTAGACGAAGAAGCCGCCAATTTGATGCGTTTCCAACAGTCTTATCAGGCATCGGCCCGGATCATGACCACGGCCACAGAAATTTTTGACACCCTCTTTAGTTCGGTGAGATAGGAGCCTTAATTATGCGGATCTCAACGGCGCAGATGTTTCAGCAGAACATCAACAGTGTGCTTAACAAGCAATCGGCGACCAGCAAGATCATCGATCAGATTGCCAGCGGCAAGCGGGTGAATACTGCTGGGGACGACCCTGTGGCTGCTATCGGTATCGATAACCTGAATCAGCAAAACGCCCTGGTCGATCAGTTTATGAAGAATATCGACTATGCCACCAACCGTCTGGCCTTGACCGAGAGCAAGCTGGGCACGGCAGAAACCCTAACCGGCTCGGTTAGAGAGCAGATCCTGCGTGCAGTGAATGGCAGCCTGTCCGATTCTGAGCGGCAAATGATTGCCGATGAGCTTAAGGGCACATTGGAAGAGCTCGTTTCGGTGGCCAATACCAAAGATGAATCGGGCAACTATATGTTTTCAGGTTATGAAACCGGTAAGCAGCCCTTTGCATTCGATGCAGCCGGCAACGTGGTCTACAGCGGCGACAGTGGCGTGCGTGACGCCATAGTGGCATCTGGCGTCACCCTAGGGACGAATATCCCTGGCGATCAAGCTTTTATGAATGCACCTTCCGGCCTTGGCGACTTTAGCGCCAATTATTCGACGGGGCAGGTAGGAGATTTTAGGGTGCTGAGCGCTACCAACAGTAACCCGGCCGCACTCGATACATATAGCTTTACCATGAATGGTACAACCCTTGAGGTTCGAGATTCGTCCGCGACCCTGGTCACGACAGTTCCTGGTTTCGATGCCGCCGATCCCATTAGTTTCAGCGGTATCGAGGTGAAACTCGATGGCCAGCCTGCCCCAGGGGATACCTTTAGTATCACGCCGCAATCCCAGGTGAGCGTCTTCGATACCATCAACCAGGCAATCACTCTGCTCGAAGATCCTAATAAGGTGAATACTCCCCAAGGTAAAGCTGAGTTGGCACAGATGTTGAATAATATCGATAGTGGTGTCAATCAGTTGAGCATTGCCCGGGGAGAAGCCGGTAATAGCTTGAAGCAGATTGAGCGTTACAGTTCGGCCCATGTGGAAGAAAAGCTGGTGAACAGTTCGGCGCTCTCAATGCTGGAAGATTTAGATTATGCCTCGGCGATAACTGAGCTCGAGAAACAACAGTTGGCCTTAAATGCCGTATCGAGTGTGTTTAGCAAAGTCGGGTCGACGACACTTTTTGATTATATCTAAACGGGCTCAGGCCTTTGACAAACTTAACTTCTAATTTATTAGCCAAGCTCAACGTCTTGGCAGTGCAACCAAGAAGAGGAAAACACAATGGCTATTAATGTTAATACCAATGTCACATCGATGAAGGCGCAGAAGAACCTAAATACTTCTTCTCAAAACCTGGCAACCTCAATGGAGCGTTTGTCGAGCGGTCTTCGCATCAACAGTGCGAAAGATGATGCTGCGGGTCTTGCGATCTCAAACCGTCTGAACTCTCAGGTTCGCGGTCTTGATGTGGGTATGCGTAATGCTAATGATGGCATTTCTGTGGCGCAAGTTGCAGAAGGTGCAATGCAAGAGCAGACCAATATGTTGCAGCGTATGCGTGATTTGGCAGTACAATCTGTGAACGGTGCAAACTCGGTAAGTGACCGAGCGGCTCTGCAGGCTGAAATTACACAGCTAACAACAGAAATTACTGCCATTGCTGATACTACAGCATTTGGTAACACTAATTTGCTTGATGGTACCTTTACCGCAAAGGCATTCCAAGTAGGCCATCAAGGTGGGGAAAATATATCTATTAGTATTACTGATACAGATGCCACCGCTCTTGGCGTGAATGCTCTGGCTGTCGATACGGATGCGAACTCTGCGCTAGCAATTACTGCGATTGATGCAGCTATTGCTACAATTGATGCTCAGCGTTCAACCTTGGGGGCTGTGCAGAACCGTATGGCACATAATATTAGTAACAGTGCTAACACCCAGGCCAACGTGGCGGATGCTAAGAGTCGTATCGTGGATGTGGATTTCGCTAAAGAAACTTCGACCATGACTAAGAATCAGGTATTGCAGCAGACAGGTTCCGCCATGCTGGCCCAGGCTAACCAGTTGCCTCAGGTTGCTCTGTCACTACTGGGTTAATCACGCAATTTTTGCTCACAACAAAACGGTGCAAACTAGTTTCTTGCACCGTTTTTGTTACTTTCTCATCTATTAAGTTATTGATAGATATCAGCTAAAAAAAATAGCCTATTTTTTATAAAAAATTTTCTAAAGATCGAAAACCCGCTGCCGTTAAGTAT